>CACYDX010000023.1 GCA_902773255.1 Oscillospiraceae bacterium | reverse complement strand
CGTCCGTGAAGGTGTCTTTGAAGTCTATATCTGTTATCGAGGTGCTTATCACTATGATATTGTAGTTCGCAAGCTTTGCGGAGAGCAGTTCTTCGATCTTTTCAGCCAGCGCGGCGCGCTCGTTTATAAGGTCCTCCGCATTATACTTTGCGACCACAGTCTTTACGCATTCAGCCACATTCGGGACTATCACTACATTGTAGTAATCCTGCCCTATAGTGCTGTAGATGGTCTTGGTGTCGCGGCTCGCGATCTGGATGTTGAGCGCGTAGTTTACGATGACCTCCTGGATATCCGACGAGAAGCAGGAAAGATCGACCGTCTTTACCTGTATCCTCGTATCCATTTTTATAACGCTCTGCCATGGAGCTTTGAAGTGGATACCCGGTTCGAGCGTCCTCTCGGAGACTTTGCCGAAGTTCGTGACGACTCCGGTGAAACCTGTCGGTATCTTTACTATGCAGCTGGTTATCAGCACTATGGCCACGATCAGTATCGCGACTGTAGTAATGATTTTTTTCCTCAGTTTCCCGGTCTCGGGTGCCTGGCCTTTACCATTGTTATAGTTCATGTTCATCATCTTCTTTACCTCCTTATGATCGCCGCGGATCGGCTCCGCGTGGTCTGTGCCTGTCGCCGGCCCCATGCCGTGCGGCTGTTTGTTCACGCCTTTTGTGCTTTTATCATATCACCGGTCTGCTGCTGAAAAAATGGTTTTCGAAGCAAAATAACGCGGCTTATTTGGTATTTGTGAATAAAATAACGCATGACCGGAGCGCTGCTGCCGACGCATTAAAATCGTCTTCAATAAACTGGTTTGTGGTTGCAGGTGAGGGCTTTGCATGGTATAATTTTTTGGATAAAGGTGAAAAAAATGTTTCAGAAACTGGATTTTATTTTACAGAAATATGATGAGCTGAGCGTCACGGTCTCCGATCCCGACGTCATAGCAGACCAGGCTCGCTGGCAGAAGCACATTAAAGAGATGAGCGATCTTGAGCCCATCGTTTTGAAATACAAAGAGTATAAAAAGACTAAAGAAGAAAAAGAGCAGGCTCTTGAAATGCTTGCGGACTCTTCTCTGGACGAGGAGATGCGCGAGATGGCAAAGGAAGAGCTCTCCGAACTTGAAGACAGGCTTGAGGACTGCGAAAACGAACTGAAGATACTGCTTCTTCCCAAAGACCCGAACGACGAAAAGAACGTCATTTTAGAGGTACGCGCGGGCACGGGCGGCGAGGAAGCCGCGCTCTTCGGAGCGGATCTTCTGCGCATGTACTCAAGATACGCTGAGCGCAGAGGCTGGAAGCTGTCCGTCACGGATATCAACGACACCGGTATCGGCGGCGTCAAGGAGGCTGTCGCGAGGATAGTCGGAAAAGGTGCCTATTCGAGGCTCAAGTTCGAGTCCGGGGCCCACAGGGTGCAGAGAGTGCCGGAAACAGAAAGCTCCGGCAGGATACATACCTCCGCGGCGACAGTCGCCGTGATGCCTGAGGTAGAAGACGTCGAGATCGATCTCAAATGGGAAGATATAAGGGTAGATACATTCAGGGCTTCGGGGCATGGCGGACAGTATATCAATATGACCGACTCTGCCGTAAGGCTCACTCATATTCCGACCGGAGTAGTCGTGCAGTGCCAGGATGAAAAATCCCAGCTGAAAAACAAGGAAAAAGCTTTCATAGAGCTCAAGTCCCGCATCTATGCAGCGATGCTCCAGCAGCAGCACGATGAACAGGCCGCTGAAAGAAAGAGCCTCGTCGGATCCGGCGACCGTTCGGAGCGCATACGCACTTATAATTTCCCTCAGGGACGCGTGACCGACCACCGCATCGGTCTTACGATATACAAGCTTGACGCTTTCCTGGACGGAGACATGGATGAAATAATCGATGCGCTCATCACCAGCGAGCAGGCGGAGCGCATGAAGGGCGAATGAAGACGCATTTATTTACAACTGAAGATGCGGATATCAGAAGAGCTGCTGAAATAATTAAAAACGGCGGGCTTGTGGCATTCCCCACAGAAACTGTTTACGGGCTCGGAGCGGATGCGTTCAGTCCGTACAGCGCTAAAAAAGCTTACAGTGCCAAGGGCAGACCTTCGGACAATCCACTGATAGTCCATATATCAAAGACAGAAGATCTTTACAGAGCTGCAGAGACCGTGCCTGATGAGGCATTAAAGCTGGCTGAGGCTTTCTGGCCCGGACCGCTCACCATTGTATTAAAAAAGCGTCCGGAAATGCCGAAGGAGACGACCGGAGGGCTCGACACAGTGGCGCTTCGCATGCCTGACAGCGAGGCGACGCTTAAACTCATCGAATACAGCGGTACGCTGATAAGCGGCCCGAGCGCGAATATCTCGGGGCGTCCGAGTCCGACCTGCTGGCAGCACGTTCAGGCAGACCTTGACGGAAAGATAGACGGCATCATCTGCGGGCTTCCCTGCAAGGGCGGGATAGAATCAACGGTGCTTGATCTTACGGACCCTGAAGCTCCGATGATCTTAAGGCCCGGTCTTATCACACCCGAGATGGCAGCCGCGGTGCTTAAGACTGAAGTCAGCTACGATCCCGCGCTCTTTGATAAGCCAAGCGAGGATCCGAATTTCAGGCCGAAGGCTCCGGGGCAGAAATATAAGCATTATTCTCCGAAAGCGGAGATGGTTATATATGAAGGCGTGTCAGAAGATGTTTTCAGGGCGATCGACGCGAGACTTGCCGAGGAAAAGGAGAAGGGCCGGAAGGCGGCTGTCATCGACGTGCCTGATCCGAAGAGCTTTTTCGCAAAGCTGAGAGCCTTTGATGAACTGGGAGCGGACGTGATACTCGCCGCAGCGCCTGACAGCGGAGTCCCTGCGGACAGCTCGGTCGCGGGACCGGACGGAAAGACCATAGATCCTTCGATATATTTTTCGCTCATGAACCGCATGCTGAAGGCGGCGGGATATAATATAATAAAGGTACCGGGCGCGGATGCTCAAAAAGTCCTGTCCGGGAAAAACAGAACAGGGAGGCAGACGATGAAGATAGCGATGGCATGCGATCATGCCGGATTCGATCTTAAACAAGCAGTAGCGGAACATCTTGCCGGGAGGGGCATAGAGGTAGAAGATCTCGGCACATATACGCCGGAGAGGGTAGACTATCCGATATACGGCAAAAAATGCGCGGAATACGTCGCAGAAGGACATGCCGACCTCGGCATAGTCTGCTGCGGCACAGGCATAGGCATTGGCATGGCTGCCAATAAAGTTAAGGGCATACGCTGCGCTGAGCTCGTAACACCGTTTATGGCGGAGATGGCAAAGAAGCACAATCACGCCAATATGATCTCGCTCGGCGGCCGCGTCCTGAGCAACGAAGAGGCAATAAAACTTGTTGATATTTGGCTCGATTCCGAAGAGGAACACGGCAATCACGATAGAAGAGTAGCACTTTTAAATGAGATGTAGGAGGACGCTATGGGAAAGGTATACGTATTTGATCATCCGCTTATTCAGCACAAGACAGCACTTTTAAGGAGCAGGGACACTTCCACCAAGGATTTCCGCCAGCTTGTCACCGAGATCGCGACTCTGATGACCTACGAGGCTACCCGCGACCTGCCTCTTAAAGACGTTGAGATCGAGACACCTATGGAAAAATGCACCCTTAAGATGCTCGACGGAGAGGACGTTGCTATCGTTCCTATACTCAGAGCAGGTCTTGGCTTTGTAGACGGAATGCTCTCTCTGATCCCGAATGCAAAGGTCGGATTCATCGGTCTTTACAGAGACCCGGACACCCACGAACCGGTCGAGTATTACTGCAAGCTGCCTAATGATATCGAAAAGAGACAGGTATTCATAGTAGATCCGATGCTCGCGACAGGCGGTTCTGCTTCTGCGGCTATAGATTTCGTAAAGAGCCACGGCGCCACAAATATAATATTCATGTGCATCATTGCCGCTCCTGAAGGTATTGAACTTCTGCAAAAAGATCATCCGGACGTAGATATCTACATTGCAGCCAAGGACAGACAGCTGAACGACCACGCTTACATACTTCCGGGCCTTGGAGATGCCGGCGACCGTATCTACGGCACAAAGTAGCTTGACAATACGTCAGAAAATAGTACAATACATTTATTATGAAACTGAATATACTTTCACAGATCTATTATGCTTACGCTTACCGTTGCTTCGGCAGCGGAATTTGAAGTGCATAATAAGAGCAGAAAAGATCAGTATTGTTAAAGTTGAACGGTTCTGCAATGCGCAGAGCCGTTTTTAGAAGATGAGATAGTCAGAACAGTTTTAAAGTATTTGTAAATACAGGAGAGAAAAATGTTTAAGATACCCGACAATGTATCAAAATTCGATAATGTATACGACGTTCTTAAAGAGCGCGGATTTATCGAACAGACTACAGACGACGAAGGAATCAGAGAGCTTTTAGGCCGCGAAAAGGTAAAATTCTACATAGGTTTTGACGCTACCGCAGACTGCCTGCACGTAGGGCACTTTATGCAGGTCATCATCATGATGTACATGCAGAAATACGGCCACACCCCGGTGGTTCTGATAGGCGGCGGCACAACAATGCTTGGAGATCCTTCCGGCCGCACAGACGCGCGTCCTATGATGACAGTTGAAGAGATAGACGAGAATGGCAGAAAGTTCAAGAAGCTCTTCGACCGCTTCCTCGAATTCGATGAAGAGTGGAAGCACATACAGGGAGAAGGGGTTCTCGGCAAAGGCGGAGAGAACAAGACTCCGGAACCGGGCAAGGCTATCTGCGTAAACAATGCAGACTGGCTCCGCAACCTCAACTACCTTGAATTTATTAGAGACGTAGGCAAGCACTTCTCCGTAAACGACATGCTCCGCGCGGAGTGCTTCAAGCAGCGCATGGAGAAGGGCCTTTCCTTCCTCGAATTTAACTACATGCTTCTGCAGGGCTACGATTACTACGTTCAGGCGCGCGACTACGACTGCAAGATAGAGTTCGGCGGCAACGATCAGTGGAGCAATATCCTTGCGGGCCGCGATCTTGCAAGAAGGCTTCTCGGCAAGGACGATTACTACGGCATGACCTTCTCGCTTCTTACCAAGTCCGACGGCACCAAGATGG
>CACYDX010000022.1 GCA_902773255.1 Oscillospiraceae bacterium | reverse complement strand
AGGGAATTCAGGATGCTGACCTTATATCCGCCGACTTCAAAGCAGTCCCCATGTCTGAAGACCTGTATGTTTTCTTCCGGGATGCCGCCTCCCAGAGCGACGTTTCTTGCCGACTCGCTTCCATATATCTTTGCTCCGCATTTACCGGCAAAATAGTGGGCGTCCATAACGTGGTCGTGGTGCGTATGGGATATGAATATGGCCCGGAGCCTGTCAATATGATGAAGGCTGATGAGCTTATCGCACAGGGCTGTGTCTGTGCATGCTTTGGCGCCTCTGACGTATTTGCCCAGAGAAGGGCGTGTTACATGCGCGTCAAAAAGCACCTGGTCACAGCCGTCGTCAAACAGCAGTGTAGTCGTTCCGAAATATGTTACTTTGAGCATGATGGTTCTCCGTTATGTAAGGGATCAGATACCGCAGATGGTCCTGCGTATTCCTTATCTTTCTACTTAAGTTTAAATATCATATATACCGGGTTGTGGTCGGAATACTCGAACTGAAGATCGATAACGTTAGATTCGATGACTTCAACATTCGGGCTGACCATGAACCCGTCTATCGTCAGCTGGAACTGTCCTTTGTGATACGGTCCGTCGGCATTGCGGCAGGAAGGCACAGGGCTGTTTTCGTCGAGAGGAGCTACAAGCTTTATGTCATAGGCGTTCAGGATCTCTTCCGGAATGGGCTGTGCCCAGGTATACTCCTGATCCGTCTTTCCGAAGTACTTTGATGAATCCCCCAGAATGTCCTTGTTGAAATCTCCGCCGGCTATGCAGTAGTTGCCTTTTTCGTATTCGGCCTGCATGTCGGAAAGCAGCATCTTCAGCTGTTCATTGGCGATCGTCCCGTCCGAGGTGTAAGCGGAAAGATGCAGGTTATAGAGCACGAGCTCCCTGCCGCCGGGCGCCGCAAGCCTGTTGACGCTGTAGCATCTGTCAAGATCCAGGAGCTTCGAGAGGCCGGTCTCTATAGGAAGCTCGCGCCTTACAGCGGAAGTGATCTGTATCTTGGAAAGAGTCATTATTCCCGCTCTGCTTATACCGTGAGGCTGCGTGATCGGGTAGAAGAGGAAGGGTGAATCGTAGTTCTGCGCGAATGTGTGGCTGTAGCCGGTGAGCGCAGCCTGTATATACGGACGCTCATCTATATGATATGTCCTTGTGGCGTCGAAGTCGACCTCCTGGATGAGACAGAAGTCGGCATCCTGTTCGGCGAGCTTCACCCCGATCTTCTTCAGGTTTGCGTCAAGTCTCTCTTTGGACCATGCCCAGCTCTGGGTGCCGCCGTCCATAAAGAAGCCGAAGTCGCTCTCATAGGCACCGAATCCTATGTTCCATGAGACCATTTTGTATTCTTTGTCCGTCTCGAGCGCGTCAGCAGAGATCGAAGCAGACGGTGTAAGTGCTATATTGTCACCGAGTCTGTGATAAGAAATTAAGACATAAGCAAGATAGAGCGCGGCTATTACTATTACCGCGAGTATGATGCAGATAACTACCTTTAATAGTTTTTTCATGGCGTTCCTCCGTGAGAGTGATCATATTTAGCTGATTATATCACAAAACATCATAACGAAAAATGATTAGTGATAAAAAATTGACATTATGAATTGTGTTTTATGTGAAAAAAACGGTGCCGGAAAATGTTATAATAACTTATATTTCGAAAGAAGGACAATGATGCCGGACAGTCAGCTGAAAGCAAGGCGGGAGGCCCGCCGCAATATGATGCTCGAAGGGGTGCTTACAAAAGTCGTCCCAATCGTAGCTCTGCCGATGATCGTATCGATGCTTATCGATGCGCTTTATAACATGGCGGATACATATTTCGTGAGCAGGCTGGACATACTGGCTACATCTGCCGTAGGCGTCAACGACGCGCTGCTCCACCTGATGCGCGCGGTAGCGCTGGGCTTCGGCATGGGTGCCGCAAGTCCGATATCGAAGCTTCTCGGAGCTAAAAGAGAAGATGACGCGAGCAGAGTGGCTACAACGTCTCTTATAACAGCGGTCATAACTCTCAGTTTGTTTGCCGCCATAGCGTTCTGCTTCAGAGAACAGGTCGTGGTATTTCTCGGGGCGACTGAGGGCGCAAAGCCTTACGCGATAGACTACGCCACCTTTATACTCATATCCGCTCCGATAACCGCCGCGGAGGTAGGCTGCAGCCAGACCTTAAGAGCCGAGGGGAGCAGCACGTATTCGATGTTCGGAATGGTCTCGGGCTGCATCATCAACGTCGCCCTCGACCCGGTATTTATTTATACCATGAAAATGGGTGTCGCAGGAGCTGCTCTCGCGACGACCATATCGAAAGGCATCAGCCTCATAGTCCTTCTTATTCCTTTCTTAAGACACAAGACCGTGATAGAACTGCGCTTCAGATACTTCACACCCAAATGGTCCATTTACAAAGAGATCGCGAAAATGGGCATCCCGACTGTTTTGAGGACAGGCGCGATGAGTCTTTCAGCAGTCTATATAAATAGGCTTGCAAGAAGCTTCGGAGATGCTGCCCTTGCGGCGGTGTCAGTCTCCAATAAATGCACCAGACTGGTAGGGTCGGCTGTGCTTGGTTTCGGGCAGGGCTTCCAGCCCATCGGCGGATACTGCTTCGGCGCCAGAAGGTATAAGAGATTCAGAAGCGCGTTCCTGACGTCTACTGTTATGGGCGGCTGTGTAGCAGTCGTGATAGGCGCTCTGATGTTCATATTCTCGCCGCAGATACTGGGGT
>CACYDX010000021.1 GCA_902773255.1 Oscillospiraceae bacterium | reverse complement strand
TCTGGTTTCCGGTGGGCAGACGACCGTTGCGAACCTCTTTTATAACATGAGCAAACATACCATGGGCTTGGTAGGCCTTTGGGATTGCGTCGCCTTCGATGAGGTTGCCGGTATCCGCTTTAAGGACAAAGACGGCATACAGATCATGAAGGACTATATGGCTTCCGGCTCTTTTGCCCGAGGCAGGGATATGATCAACGCGGACGCATCCATGGTTTTCGTCGGAAATATTAACGATAGCGTTCAGAACTTGCTGAAGGTAACGCATCTCTTTAACCCGTTCCCGCCGGAATTCAATAATGACAGCGCGTTTTTTGATCGGATTCATTACTACCTTCCCGGTTGGGAAATCCCCAAAATGCGTTCGGAACTGCTGACGGAACGGTATGGTTTGATTACGGACTGCCTGGCCGAGTTTACCCGCGGGATGCGGAAATATGATTTTTCTCATGCCATGGACGCCTATTTCCAGTTAAACGGGAAATTCAATAAGCGGGATGAGATCGCCGTAAGGAAAACCATGTCCGGCTTGATTAAGTTGCTCTTCCCTGATCAGCAGATTACCAGGGATGAGATGAAATGGCTGCTGGAATACGCCATTGAGGGGCGGCGCAGAGTAAAAGAACAATTGAAAATCATGGCTGGCATTGAGTTTGCCGATGTGGGCCTGGGTTTTGTGGAAGACGGACATGAGACCGTCGTGCCTGTGCCGGAGCAAAACAGCGAAACGCTGATTCCGCAGCAAAAACTTCCTGCCGGTCACGTGTTTGCAATCGGCGCCAATCAGGCGGATGGCGATTTCGCGGTGTATCGGTTGGAGAATAAAGCGGTCAAAGGCAGCGGTAAGATCGAAATGCAGGGGATCGGCTTGAACCGCCCGCTGCGCGAGAGCATGAACGCCGCCTGGTTCTATTTCCAGAATAATGCCCGCCAGGTCATGGCGGGAAGCAGGATCAGCAATGTGGATTTGCTTCTCTATTATGAGGATGTGCAAAGCAAAACCCCCAGCACGGAAGTGTCGCTGGCTGAATTTGTCGGCTTGTGCAGCGCGTTGCTGGATCGGCCTGTGATCGAATCGCTGGCAGTAATCGGCGAAATCAAGCTGTCCGGTTCCATGGGAGAAATTCGCGACCTTGAAAATATCGTCCGTGTCGCCAAAAACGCCGGTGCGAGAAAGATTCTGCTGCCGACGGATTGTATGTCATCTTTCATGCGGGTGCCTGGGGAATTGCTGATCGCCATTTCGCCCATTTTCTATCTTGATCCTATCGACGCAGCGAAGAAAGCCCTGGACATCTACTGATGGATGGGAGGAGTGCGCAATGAATTACCAATGCGCAAAATGCGGAAGAGAACTTGTTTGGAATGAAACACTGTCTTTCTGCCCGTTCTGCGGTCATGCTTATGCTTCAGTCACCGCACCGCAAACCGTGACCCAGCGAATCGTGATCGGCGCGGATGGAGAAAGAACGGTGCAGGAAAAATACTGGCAAAAAAGCCAGCAGGAAATGAAGAACGCCATACGAAAGATCAGGTACTCTTTGCCACATTTTAGAGAAGAACGCCCTGATAGCGATAATTGGCAATGTATTCCAAAGCAATATGACGCAAAAGAGATGGATGTGAATGATTTTTTTGTTCTCCGACGCGCATCCTCCACAGCAGAGTTTCGGGTAAAGCTGTGCAGGTATTTGGATACCTTGCGGCAGTCCTTTGAGATCAAAAGCGGCATCCTAAAAAGGCTTTGCCAGGATACAGAGGAACATCCTCTCCATGAAGGGAAGAAGCACATGCCTGGCGGCTTGGATTTTTCCGCGTTTGAGGATGAATTTTCAATCCAGATCGACCAGGAAACGGCATATATAGATAATCAATGCCTGAAACTGGCGAAAGAGTTGGGCTGCATCAATGCAACAACGTTAGCTCCCTCGATGCGGTATGCCCCTGAAAGTGACGATTGGTCAGATAGCAGCGCGGAAAATGACGACCTTGCCATATTGTCAGAATCGGTGCCTGCGTATAAGGAACTGCTTAATGTCTTGATCGATATTCGCAATGTGCTGATAAAGATTGTCGATGAGAATAGCACCTTCATCCTTTCCGACCTGCGCCGCGTAAGGAAGTGCGAAGCAGAGGAGGAAGAAAAATATATTCCCGCCTGCACCATTCAACAGCTCAAAAAGCTGTCCCAAGAGGACTACGATCCGATTTTTGGTCAATCATCGGATGAACTGATTGGCGTATTTGCCGAAGCCGTTTTCCAATGCTCATGCTTTGTGAATGAGTTGCCCTGTTACTGGGACTTGCTTGATAGACACCCTTATGAAAACATCCTGGTTTTCAAAGTATTGCTGGACAAATACAAGCTCCGTTGCCTGCTTCAGTATTTGTCGAGTTGGTCAGCCGCTCTGGAGCAGGAATTGGATCGGGCTTATCAGGAGCAACGCTTGGATATGATCGCCCTGTCCCAGAAGCTGGAGCAGTTTTCAGAAGAAATCCCAAATTGAAACTCTCCAACAAGAAAAAGCAAGCTGTAGTGACCAATGCTTCATTACAGCTTGCTTTTATGTTGACCAATCCTCAGATGCCCATTACAATTTTTCTAATACTGTTTTACGGAGCGTGAGCTTTCCCCCACAAACTTTTGCATGGGTCAGATATTCTCTTTTTCATGCGCCCAGCATTCGTTCACGGCGG
>CACYDX010000020.1 GCA_902773255.1 Oscillospiraceae bacterium | reverse complement strand
GTTATGGTTGGATCATTTATGCCACCCTTGGTGTATACAAGCAAATTAAAAATGCCCGTATCATTTCCTGTTAATACTACAGTTTCGTTATTAGCGTTTTTATATGCATAATATTTGTTGTGCCTTATGTCCGCCAGAGTTGATCTCCAACGGCCCCAGGCTATGTGGTTCAATAATTCGGCGACGGAAACCCATCCGCGTTTATTATACGCTGATTCTCCATATTTCTCAATGTATTCTTCCGCGTTTTGTATTGCTTCGTTGTAGAGCATTCTCTTTAATAATGTATTTTATCATTCATTCAGATTTGCTTTTTGTTATCGTCATTTCATTTCTGATACGCTTGATCATTATGACAACAGGCTCCGGCAGATTTTGCCGGAGCCTGTTGCTGTTTTCTTTTACTTTTTCTTCTTGCCGAAGATGGTGGATTTGCCGCCGTCGAGCTCGCCCATGGAAGCTGCGAACTGTCTGAGCAGCTCCTTCTGGGATGAGGTGAGGTTCTTCGGCACTGCAAGGCGGACGGTGACGAACTGGTCGCCTCTGCCGCTGCCCCTGAGATAGGGGATGCCCTTTCCGCGGAGCCTGAACACCGAATCGGGCTGGGTGCCCTCGGGGATGGTGAGCTTCACGGGGCCGTCCAGCGTGGGAACTTCGACCTCGGCGCCGAGAGTCGCCTGGGCATAGCTGATCTCCTGATCGAGCAGGACGGATGTGCCGTCGCGCTCAAACCGTGCATGCGGCCGCACGATAACGGTAACGAGCAGGTCGCCCGCGGGGCCGCCGTTTACTCCCGCATTGCCCTGGCCGCGCAGGGAGATGGTCTGTTCATCGTCTATGCCGGCAGGGATGGTCACCTTTATCTTCTGCTGCCTGCGAACGCTTCCCGCGCCGCGGCAGGTCTTGCAGGGCTGATGGATTATCTTGCCCGTGCCTCTGCACTTGGAGCAGGCGGACATATTCTGCATAACTCCGAAGGGCGTGCGCTGGGTGGTGCGCACCTGGCCGGTGCCCTTGCAGTCCGGGCACACCTCGGGAGTAGTACCGGGGGCGCAGCCTGTGCCGTTGCAGTCGGTGCACTTTTCAACCTTGCCTACGGTGACTTCCTTCTGGCAGCCGAAGGCTGCCTCCTCGAAGCTTATGTTCACGGAGACTCGCAGGTTATCACCCTGACGGGGCGCGTTCGGGTTCCTCGTTCTGGCGCCTCCGCCGAAGCCGAAACCGCCGAACAGGTCTCCGAATATATCTCCCAGGTCTCCGAAGCCGCCGAAGCCGTCAAATCCCGCGCCGAAACCGGCGTTGGGATCGAAGGCCGCATGACCGTACTGATCGTACTTTGCTCTCTTGTCCTGATCAGAGAGGATCTCATATGCCTCGTTTATCTCCTTGAACCTCTCCTCAGCCGCCTTGTCGCCGGGATGAAGGTCGGGGTGGTTCTCCTTGGCAAGCTTCCTGTATGCTTTTTTTATATCGTCGGCGCTTGCATCCTTCTGGATGCCGAGTACCTCATAGTAGTCTCTTTTTTCTGCCATCTGCTTTCTCCTCTCTGAGGATGGGGTCTCCTTTTAGGCGCGCAACGCGAGGCCGGTATTCCCGGCCCCGCTGTTGGTTCAGATCGTCTTCAGCTTACTTCTTATCGTCATCAACGACAGTGTAGTCGGCATCGTAATAATCCTGTCCGCCGGGGTTGCCGCCCTGAGGACCGTAACCGCCCTGCGGGCCGTAGCCCTGATCGGGGCCTGCGCCCGGGCCGCCTGCCGCGCCGCTCTGCTTATAGAGCTTCTCGGATACTTTATAGAAGGCCTGGGTGAGCTCCTCTGTGGCTCTCTTGATGGCCTCGGAATCACTGCCGGTGAGGGCCGTCTTCAGTGCGGAGAGCTTGCTCTCAACTTCGCCCTTGTCGGAAGGATCGAGCTTGTCGCCCATCTCGCTGAGGGTCTGCTCAGTCTGGTATACCATCTGATCGCCCTGGTTGCGGATATCGATCTCCTCTTTCCTCTTCTTGTCCTCTGCGGCGTACATCTCGGCCTCTTT
>CACYDX010000019.1 GCA_902773255.1 Oscillospiraceae bacterium | reverse complement strand
GACTTCCAGTCGCGCCAGCCGCTGCAGCTGAACATCTGCACCGACAGATCGCCCCATGTTTCCTGTGTGATCTCATCCGGCACCTGATTGAGGAGGATGAGTGCACCGCCGTTTACGAACTGCGGGGCATAGTAAATATCGCTGATGAAGAAATCTTCGGTTTCCGCTATCTCAGCCTCTACATGCTCATACCATGGTATGTCCTCAGTATAGGAGGCATAGTCGATGCGCTTCACCCAGCCTTCCGCATCCGTTTCATACCAGAAGAACTCCAGATCCTCCGGCAGCCAGCCGAAGCGGTAGTGCACGGGCTTACAGATCTCCGGACTGTCAAATTCAAGAGCGTAGGTTCCTTTCCATGCACCGTATGCCTCATCCCAGTCAGTTCCGAAGCTTACAGGGAAGCTTTCCTCGGGGCCGACATCGCGCCCTCTCAGGCCGAAAAAGCCGGTGGCATATGCCGTTATTCCGAGCAATGCCGTTATAACCGCAGCGATGAGCAGAATGCGCGTGGTCTTTATTACTTTTGTTTTCATCACAGGCTCCTTTCCGCATTCAAAAAAGCGTCCGGTCGCCTCAAGCTGCGCTTCGTCAACTTTATTAAGCGCTTCAAGTACGTCGTATCGGTTCACAGCAGGCCCTCCTTCTCCAGTTGCTTCCTCAGCCGGCCTCTCAGGCGGTGCATCAGGCTTTTAGTCCTGCTCTCGGAATAGCCGAGCCGCTCTGAAATATTCTTTACAGGCAGACCGTAGTAGTAACGGCCGAGAAATACATGCCGTTCAGTCTCGGTCAGATGATCCGCGAAACTTCTTACGGCCTCGCCCAGTTCGCGCGCTTCGGCCTCTTTAGCGGGATCATTGTCCGAAGGCAGAACATCCGAAAGCTCATCCAGAACCAGATCGATCTCAGCGCCGCCGTGCTTCAGGCTCTGCTCCGCACGCAGCCGGCTTATGGCCGCGTGACGGGTGAGGCAGCCCAGATAAAGCCCGAGCCGCTCCGGACGTTTGTCCGGCATGGAGTTCCAGGCGGCGAGCCATGTATCACTCACGCACTCCTCCGCGTCCCGCTCGCTGCGGCATATCCGCTCTGCAATGCTGCTGCAGTATGTTCCGTACTTCCGCTCGGATTCGCTTATGGCCTGTTCCGAGCGCTGCCAATACAGATCGACGATAGCCAGATCTTCCATGGCGACCTCCTTAGTTTCTGAAAAGCGCTTTCACCCTTATACACGCAAAAGGAAAAGAAAGGTTTCACCGGGACGCAAAAATTCTATGCCGCCCCGCCCTGAGCTGCTCAAAGAATACCCACGGAAACGCTTCCTGTTCCGTGGGTATTATGTATTCAAGCCGCGGCTTTCTTTCTTCCGGCGAAGAAAAAGATGCTGAGAGCTATCGATATGAATATGCAGATGCTGCATCCGAGGAATACCGGCCTGAAACCGGACCTGTCGAGAATAGTACCCCAGAGAAGGCCGCCGGTGCCTATGCCTATATCATTGGACATAAAGAACGTTGCTGATGCAGCGCCTCTCCTCTTCTGCGGAACATATCTTACCGCCTCGGCATTCAATGCAGGGTTGGCGATCCCGGAACCCATGCCGAGAGCTGCTCCTCCGATATAAAAGAGTATGTGCCGCTCAGGTGCCTTCATCAGCATGAAATAACCAAGTGCGAGGATCATGGCTCCCGGTAAGATGGAGAAAAGCGGATGATACCTGTCGGAAAGCTTTGCAAAAGCCAGCCTTGCCACGATGGTCACAGCAGCCTGAAGCATAAAGAACAGGCTGGCTTTTTCGATGCTTATCGAATTTGCAAAAAGAACTATATAGGCCACTATGGCACCGTGCCCGAGGTAGATGAATATTGAGCATAAAGTGCTCGGAAGGGCTTTCTTTTCGAGAAAAGATGAGATGAATGACTGCTTTTCCTCAAGTTGCTGTTCCGCTCTTATTGCACGCTCTCCGAGAACGGCAAGCTCATAACTCTGCTTCCTGTCGAAAAAGTCACGGTCGGTCTCATAGCGGCAGAACAGCATGATAATGAAGGCGATCGCCAGAAGCGCAATGGATGCATAGTATACAACGGCATAGTTCTGAGCGAGCGAATATATCCACAGGGCGATCACCGGGCCGAGAGCCGTTGCGATATTATTGGTGAGAATGTAGTAACCGAGGCCCTCTCCCATCTTCGGTATGGGTGAAACATCGGCGACTGCGACTGAAAGGCCGGTAGTTATGGTCGAATATCCGATTGCCTGCAGGGCTCTTGCAACGGGAAGATAGGGAAGAAAGGGGATCGTCAGAGAAGCGGTTGCAGCCGCATAGACAACAAGACCGAAAAGGATGATCTTCCTGCGGCCCTGCTTATCCAGAAGCTGTCCGGAAACTATGCGCATCACCAGAGCGGATATAGTAAAGCAGGTGAGCATCACACCGGCATACGCCGCCGTGCCGCCAATCGAGACGACATACAGCGTCGTCACCGCATTATGGAAAAACATGCAGGAAACAACGAACAGATTGGCAACAAGAAGCTTTATAAGGTGCCTGGACCAGAGACTCATTTCTTCTGCTTTCATATTTCTTTTTCAAGTGCTCTGAAGTATTTCAGAGTCTTCCGCTGATCTTCCAGAATATCGTCTGTATGCTGCACAGCGCCTTCAAGAAGGATGTAACCTTGGAAACCGTCCCGCTTCAGGAGCCTGAGCTGTTCCCTGAAGTCAACAAGGCCGGTCCCGAGTTCCGTCGTGCGAAGATATTTTCCTGTGGTCGTCATGCTTGGGGTAGGCTTGTCCGAATACTGCATATCTTTGAAATGAACAGCATGGACTCTGTCTTTGAAGTATTCATACATTTCGGCCGGGTCTTCATTCATGACAAGCAGATTGCCGGTGTCATGCGAATATTTGAGGGTCGGGAAGGCATCAAAATAACGGCGCATCTCTGTTGCGCTCGCAAGAGGCACAGCTATGCTCTCGAGTGTTTCCGCACTCAGAGTCAGACCGAGTTTCCCGGCGTATTCGATACAGGCTTTGTATCCGGCGATCATGTTGAGGGAAGCCTGTTCTCTTGAGATACCGGGCTTGGTTTTGTATACAGTGGGCACAAGCATTATGCTTTTACAGCCGGCTGCTGCCGCACGGTCCATATGCTCTTTCGCATAGGCAAAGCATTTATCGAAGGCTTCAGCTGTATCGGCGCTTGCAAATTCAACAATGATAGTGCTTCCGGACATCGTCATTCCGTATTTTTCCAGTATAGCCTTTGCGTCCGCTCCGTCACCTTCAAGGTGGTAGCACATCATGTCGTAGCCGTCAAAGCCTGCTTCCTTTGCAAATCTGACGCATTCCTCAAAGGACATCGTGCCTTTCCTTACAGGGAAACCTTTGCCGGAGAGAAAATCGATCACCTGATCCACAGTGGGGTCTTCAATGCTGAAGCCCATGGCTTTTGCCAGATTCACCTGCAGAAAGCCGGGCTTTTCCACTTTAATAAGATTTCCTATCGCAAGGGACATCAAGCTGAACTTCATTCAGGACACTCCTTTTCTACTGTACTTGATACATTTTAATATCTTACGGATCAATCATAACATAATACTCTGCTTTTGGCTTGCATTTTCGCGAAAAGTCATAATAAAAAGCCCATCGTTTAACGATGGGCCCTGATCAAAGAGGATTCCGTATGTTTCCATAGTTCAGGCTTTGGCACCTTGCCCTCCGGCAGGCTGCCGTGCGGTCAGCGGGCCTGTCCCTCGCGCACTCTTTATGGTTATATATATGATAACACATCCTGCCGGAAAATGATATTGGAACAATTCACAAGTTAACGACTTATCTTTCGTTTGACTTCACCAAAGCACTGTTTTATTATCTTGATATCAACGAAGGGAGCGGTTGAATATGAGCATATCCAAAACAGATTTCATGCGCGGGATGCAGTGCCCCAAGATGCTGTGGCTGGATGCGCACAGGCCCGGGCTGAAGGTGATCCCGCCCGAGACGCAGAAGCGCCTTGACCGCGGCAATGAATTCGGGGATAAGGCCATGGCGATGTTCGGACCCTTCGAGGAGATGACGGCGTATATCCCCGGCACGAAGTACCTCGATAAGAAAAAGATGGTGCAGAATACGAAGAATGCCATGCGCTCCGGCACGGAGAACATATGCGAGGCCTCCTTCGACCACGAGGGGGAGTTCTGCGCCGTGGACATTCTCCACCGTGTTGAGGACGATGTATGGGAACTTTATGAAGTGAAGGATTCGCCGGAGGTAAAGCCCCAGTTCATAGAGGACGCGGGTTATCAGGCCTGGGTGCTCGACCGCTGCGGCGTACAGCTCGACGGCGTGTTCGTGGTCTATCACTATGACGATGAGGATGATCCCTTCGAAGCGGTGGACGTCACTGAAGAGGCGATAGAGTTTGCCCGTGTGGTGGATGAGAACATAGAGAGGCTGAAGGCCGTGAAGGAGCAGAAGGGCGAAGTAATGGAGCCGATGGGAGAGCATTGTTCAAAACCCTACGGCTGCTGGTACTGCGAATACTGCGAGGCCCTCGCCAGACAGAACTCTCTCTTCGACTGAACGGTTGCTGACAGAATGAAACAGCCCGCAGAATATCCCTGCGGGCTGTTATGCTTATGAACTTATTTTCTCACAAAGCGGATCTGACAGGCGGCGTCGCCTCGCGCTATCGTTGCCGGAAGCTCCAGCTGACAGCCGAAGCTCTCGGCGATCCCTCTGTCGCCGCACATGGCGTGGTCGCACATGAGACGGATCTCCTCATCGCTGCAACCCTGTTTCTGCCAGGCCTTCACCAGCGGACAGTAATGGAAGTCGATATCCAGATGATCGTCGTCACAGCGCTTTATATCCATTTCGAAAACCCACTGCGCGAACTTTGAAAACAGCGTTTTCTTCAGTCCTTTCAGAGATGAGCCCCCACCCGCTTTTCTGCGCAGGTTCGCCCCCTGATAAAGACCGCAGCGGTGTATCGCTTCCGGGGCGTATTCCTCCGGAGCGAGGCCTTTTTTCTTCGCCTCGTCGCACAGCAGATACATCCACAGCGCACGGTGCTCCAGCTGCTCACGGATGGCCACTATAAGCGGGTTCTTTATCTTCGGTTCATTTGTTATCACAGAAACAGTATCCTCCCTTCAGCTTCAAAACACTGCACCGCAGACCGGTCTTTGATCTGCCTGTGCCTGTTAGAATGGCTGATCTAAAGCGGTGCTTTGGATCAGCCATAAGATTATCTGTTTGATCTGATGCGAATCTTTATTTCTCTTCAGGCTCCTCTGCTTCGGCGGCGGCCTCGGCCTCCTCCTGTTTCATTATGATCCTGCCCCTGATGTAGGTTATCACGAGCGCGCCCACAACAACGCCTATGAAGAAGGTGAGTATGGGGCTCACTCCGCTGAGGAATCCACCGGTCCTGGCAGCGGTCGCGGCAGCGGGTGCGGCGGCTGATGCGGATGAGGTCCCTGTTGTTGCGGCGGCTTCGGAGCTGCCTCCGGAGGCAAGCGTAGGCGGGTTGCACTTGGAGCAGGGCTCCAGCCCGGCCTTCACGGCTTCCTCGAGCGTGATCTCGATGGAGTCCTTGCCGTTGAGCTGTGAGCAGGTCATGGTATGATATTTCTTGCCGCTGGCTGTACGGTAGACGAGCGTGTCACCGGAAGCGGCGGCAGCATAGGCAGTTATAGCGAGGGCGAAGATGAGTATGAGCGCGAGAATGAGTGAAGCTGTTCTTTTCATGGCATCCTCCGGTATTTTTCTTTCATATAAGATACCGCTATTATATATAAAACTCTGTTGGAAAACAACGGGGTAAGCCCTCTCCGAGAGAAAAAGATTGACAGTCTGCCTTGCAGAAGATTATGATGTCGGAAAATATCACTGATGAGAGGGAAGGGCGCACATGAAGTTATTCAAAGATCCGCGCGTGGCGATGGCTGTATCGATGGCGGTGTTCGGCACTATCGGTTTCTTCGTGCGAAACATATCCGTCTCATCGGGAGAACTTGCGCTCTACAGGGCGATGCTCGCGGCTGCGCTCATAGGGCTGTATCTGCTGGCGACGAAGCAGAAAATACCTTTCAGCGAAATAAAAAACGAGGTGAAGCTCCTGCTGCTCTCGGGAGCGGTGATGGGAGTAAACTGGATCCTTTTCTTTCAGGCCTTCAAGTATACCACAGTCTCACTTGCAACGCTGAGCTACTACTTCGCTCCGGTGATAGTGACCGTGGCATCCACTGTACTTTTCCGTGAAAAGCTCACAGGCAGGCAGATCCTCTGCTTCATCATGTCCACGCTGGGACTCATCCTGATAACGGGTACTGTCGGCTTAAGCGGCGGAAGGGACCTGATCGGCGTTCTTTTCGGGATAGGCGCTGCCTTCCTGTATGCCACGGTGATACTGCTCAATAAGTTCATTAAGAACGTTGACGGCATCCACAGAACATTGCTGCAGCTCCTTGCCGTAATAGTGGTGCTCACCCCGTATGTCGCGCTCACGGGCGGCAGCACGCTCGGCAGCATGGATGGAAAAGGCTGGATAAGCCTGCTTGTTATAGGCCTTGTCCATACGGGAGTGTTCTACTGCGTTTATTTTTCAGCCATGAAGGAACTGCCCGGTCAGAAGACGGCCATACTCAGCTATATAGATCCGCTGGTGGCCGTCATAGTCTCGGTGGTCATACTCGGCGAACCGCTGACGATCATGCAGGCCATAGGCGGACTGCTCATCCTCGGCTTCACGCTGCTCAACGAGATCGCACCGGCGAAAAAATAAATAACAAAAACAGGAACAGGCAGAGCCATGAAAGGCTCTGCCTGTTTTCACATGTCCGGAAGTATCAGCCGAGAAGGTTCAGCAGTTTCTTGAACAGCCTGGTCCTTACAGTAAGCTCGCAGCTGTCGGAAGCAAAACCGTCTGCCGTCTCTGCTGTTATAACGGCTTTGCCCTTGCCGAGAGCTGTGACCGTGCCGCTTTCATCCACGGATGCGACGGCCGGATCGGAGCTTGTCCATTTGACAGCGCAGTTTGTGGCGTTTGCAGGCAGCACCTCGGCTTTCAGAACAAGGGTGTCGCCAGTGTCGAGCAGGGCTGAGTGCAGATCGAGCACGCAGCTCCCGGATGCCACGAGTGCGGGGATGCTCCTCTTTTCCAACTCCCTGCCGCATACAGTGCAGCAGATGTGCTCGGAGCCGGACTTTTCATAGCTCGGCTTTTTTTCAGTCTCCCATTTGCCGGGACTGTGCTGCGGGGGCGTGTAGTTTTCAACGATGGTGTATCCGCAGCCTTTGCAGGTGCGGGTGGTGAAGCCCCAGGCGCTGCACTCGGACGGAGTGACTGCAACAGCGTAGTCCGGGGAAGAGCACTTTTCAGGGGAGAGCACGGTCTCATAGTCCCAGGTCTCGAGACGGCTGAAATTATCCGTGTTGCCGTGAAAATAGTATGGCATCTGGAGGTGTTCTCCGAAGGCCGGCCCGCAGTAGGCACGGCGGTCGGGATTGTCCTCGAAGAAGCTGATGAAGCCGTTTATGATGTTGTCGCACACGGAATCAGCGTCAGTCCGCATGCCGCAGGCGAAGTACATCCCAACGAGCCCGCCGTCGTGCACGTAGCCGCGGCAGGAGTCAAATCCATGGACGGTGATGTCGTTCCTCTCTATATCGGCGGCTCCGCAGGCAAGCACCCCGCCCATAAACTGCTCACAGCGCGATGTTGTGTTCCTGTCTTCAAAAATGAGCTCGGTATCAGTGATGCAGCCGCTTACCTTTCCGCAGCCGAACCCTGCGATGCCGCCTATACCGGTCATTACAGCGTGGTTTATGAGGGTTATACGCGCATCAACATAGCAGCCGCTTATGGCTGCATCGTCCATATATCCGGCAATGCCTCCGGCGTAACAGTGTTCGAAGTTTTCTATCAGGATGCTCTCGCCTTTGAGGCGAAGGTCTTTTACCTCAGCGCCTTCCAGAACGGAGAAAAGCCCTGCAAATACCGTATCATAGGGCTTGAGATTGCCGTCCTTTGTTGTGCGGACTTCATCACCGCATGAAGTGACCGTCAGGTTATATATCGTGTGTCCCCTGCCGTCGAGCTTCCCGCTGAAGCAGACGGGTTTCCAGCTGATGCCGCTCATGTCTATGTCTGCTTCCAGCATATAGCTGCCTGAGGGATCGTTCCCGATGGCGAGCAGGCCTTCGGCGTCACTGATCGCGGTGGCTGAGGGAGCGGCGTAGGCGTAAGCGCAGTTCGGAATGAGTATGATCAGAGCAATGATAAGTGATAATGCTTTTTTCATTCGATAACCTTCCGGAGATCATTTGACCGCCCGCCCCGGAGGACGGACGGTCAGGTCCAATTATTGTCTTATTAAGCTTATTTGTCAAGAAATGCTGATGCTTTTTCGAGGATATCGGGGATATCTATATGCTGCGGGCATACACTGGCGCACTGGCCGCACTTTATGCAGTCGCAGAGCTTGCCGCTGCCGTCCTCCTGCTCTCTGCTGTACATGAAGTGGGCGCCGGGATGGTCGCCGTAGACGAGCAGAGCGTTGTATATCTTCATCATTCCCGGGATGTTAATCTGCATCGGGCAGCCCTCGCAGCAGTAGCGGCATGCAGTGCACGGCACCATCGGCACGGCGAGAAGTTCATCGCGGCAGGATGCCATGGCTTCCTGTTCAGCTTCGCTTAGCGGCTGTATATCGGCGAAGGTCTTTGTGTTCTCGTCCATCTGCTCGATGGTGTTCATGCCGGAGAGTATGGTCTTTACTCCCTCAAGGCTTGCCACCCAGCGCAGCGCGTAGCTCGCGACGGAGGCTCCGGTGCCCAG
>CACYDX010000018.1 GCA_902773255.1 Oscillospiraceae bacterium | reverse complement strand
CTGTCTGAACGGAGAAGATCGATTTGTATTTTTACAAAACCGGCCTTGTTGGTTTAGACAGGGCCGGTTTTTAGATTTTTCGGCACGAGACAGTTCAGAGCAGGAGGGTCTGGGTATGGATCTGACAGAAGCCAGGGAAAAGATCGCAGTTATAGACAGACAGATGGCACGGCTTTTCGAAGACCGGATGGAGACAGTCAGGGTTGTTGCCGAATACAAGAAAAAGCGCGGTATGCCGATAGAGGACAAGGAGCAGGAAGCGAAAAAGATCGCTGAAAGCAGCCGTCTTTTGGAGGATCAGGAGCTCCGGCCTTACTATACGCAGTTTCTGCAGAACAGCATGGAAATAAGCAAAAGGTGGCAGCATAAGCTCATCAGCGGGGCCAGAGTGGCATACAGCGGTGTGGAAGGGGCTTTTGCCCATATAGCTGCCGGCCGGATCTTTCCTGATGCGGAGAGGGTATCCTATTCCTCCTTTGAGGAGGCGTATGCCTCAGTTGAGAGCGGCGAATGTGATCTGGCCGTGCTGCCCATAGAAAACAGTTTTGCCGGTGAAGTGGGACAGGTGCTTGATCTTATGTTCTCCGGACCTCTTCATGTAAACGGAGTATATGATCTTTCCGTCACACAGAATCTGATAGGTATAGAGGGAGCGGATACTGACTCAGTAAAAACCGTAATCAGCCATCCGCAGGCACTGTCCCAGTGCGGGAAATATATCCGTAAGCATTCCTTCGAGGCAGTGAGTGCAGAGAACACCGCCATGGCGGCAAAAGAGGCAGCCGAACGGGGAGACAGAAGCGTTGCGGCCATTGCCAGCGAAGAGACGGCGGAACTTTACGGACTCAAAATACTTGATCACGACATAAATGAGGATAAGACCAATACCACCCGCTTCGCAGTTTTTTCCGCGACCGAAGACTCCGGAACCGGGAGCGGAGGCATGGCTTTTCTCCTGCTGTTCACTGTGAAGGACGAAGTGGGAGGACTTGCAAAAGCGATAAATGTAATAAGCGCTTACGGTTTTAATATGAGGGTCCTGAGGTCAAGACCTATGAAAAATCTGCCCTGGCATTATTACTTTTATGCTGAGGTGGAGGGGGACGCTTCCTCTGAAAACGGCCTCAGGATGCTGAGCGCTTTGCGCGGGGCATGCCCCGTAATGAAGATAGCCGGCAGGTACTCTGCCTCTGCCAACTCACTCCAGGGAGGCGAGAGCATATGATTATCAGGATGGATCTCGGCGCGGCTTCCTATGATATAGTTATGGAACGGGGCTGTTTGAGCAGAGCCGGTCAGCTTCTGAATCTGAAAAGAAAAGTAATGATCGTTACGGGCGAGCTTGTGCCCCGCATATATGCGGAAAAGATCGCTGAGCAGTGCCAGGAGCCTTATATTCATACGATCCCTTCGGGAGAAAGCAGCAAGTGTTTTCCCGTTATGGAAGAGCTCCTCGCTGCGATGCTTGAAGCCAGCTTCACCAGACATGACTGTGTATGCGCGGTCGGCGGGGGGGTCGTCGGAGATCTGGCAGGCTTTGCCGCTTCCTGCTATATGAGAGGAATAGACTTTTATAATGTACCTACGACGGTCCTTTCACAGGTGGACAGTTCCATCGGCGGGAAGACAGCCGTCAATTTCCGAGGCATAAAAAACATGGTCGGCGCTTTCTGGCAGCCGAAAAAGGTGCTTATCGATCCTGATACACTGAAGACCCTGCCGAGCCGGCAGGTATCCAACGGTCTGGCTGAAGCGCTGAAAGCGGGTCTGATCGCAGATGAAGAGCTGTTCTCCGCTTTTGAAACCGAAGATATCGCATCAGCACCGGAACAGGTGATCGAAGCGGCACTGGCAGTTAAGAAGAGGGTCGTGGAAGCAGATGAACGGGAGAGCGGACTCAGAAAGATCCTGAACTTCGGACATACCATAGGCCACGGAATTGAAAGCGTAACAGGGCTGCTGCACGGCGAATGCGTGGCCCTTGGCATGATCCCCATGTGTTCGCAGGAAGTCAGAACGCGACTTATACCGGTGCTTGAAAAACTCGGACTTCCTGTTTCAGTACAGGCTGATCCCGATGAGGTTTTAACTGCGGTACTGCATGATAAGAAAATGTTTTCGGGGAAGATAACGGTGGTAAAAGTTCCCGCGCCGGGGAACTTTGTAATGGAGAGCATAATGCTGGAAGAGCTTCCGGAGCTGATAAAAATGGTGGTGTTTAAATGAAAAATACCTTTGGAACAAGTGTATGCGTCACTCTTTTCGGAGAGAGCCACGGTCCTGCTGTGGGTGCGGTCATAGACGGGCTTGCACCCGGTATAGCAGTCGATACCGGGTTCATTGAACACCAGCTGACATTGAGACGTCCTTATGGAAACATCTCAACTGCCAGAGTGGAGGACGACCGTTTTGAAATACTCAGCGGAGTATTCAACGGAAAGACAACAGGCACTCCCCTGTGTATAGTCATCCCGAATGAGAACAAAAACAGCCGGGATTATTCGGAGACCCGTACCCTTGCAAGGCCCGGACATGCTGATTACACCTCATATGCGAAATACCACGGGTTCGAAGACTACAGGGGCGGAGGACATTTCTCCGGCAGGATAACAGCTGCCATCACTGCAGCCGGTGCGGTCGCGATAGCGGCATTGCAGGAGAAAGGCATATTTATCGGGACCCATATAGCAAGCTGCGGCGGGGTGAAAGACCGTTCATTCGGGGATTTGGAAAAGGACATCCGTGAACTCAACGGGAAGCTTTTCGCGGTGCTTGATGAGGATGCGGGAGAAAAAATGAAGACAGCTATTGCAGCTGCAGCCGAAGATGGCGACAGCGTGGGCGGTATACTTGAAACTGCTGTTGCCGGTATGCCGGCCGGGATCGGCGAACCCTGGTTCGATACCGTTGAGAGTCTTCTGTCCCACGGACTTTTTTCCGTGCCTGGAATAAAAGGTGTGCAGTTCGGAGCGGGATTTGATCTGGCGGATGCAAAAGGCAGTATTTTCAATGACCCGTTCAGAATGGAAGGGGATGCCGTTGTTACCGGAACCAATAACAACGGAGGCATCAACGGGGGCATAAGCAACGGGATGCCGATAGTTTTCCGCTGTGCGGTAAAACCGACGCCTTCGATATATAAAAAACAGAATACCGTGGACTTCATTGAGAAAAAAGATGCTGAGATAGTACTAAAAGGCCGGCACGATCCCGCCATAATCCACAGGGCAAGAGTGGTGGTGGACTCGATCACTGCGCTCGTTCTCTGCGATCTGCTGGCGCAGAGATTCGGGACCGACTGGCTTGGAGGCGCGGTATGAGATACGGACTTCTCGGAGAAAAACTCGGCCATAGTTTTTCAAAGGAGATCCATGAAAAACTGGGTTTATATAAATATGACCTGATAGAGCTCTCCCCTGCCGGTCTTGATGTATTCATGAGGGAAAAGGATTTCTCGGGAGTGAATGTGACCATACCGTATAAACAGACGGTCATTCCTTATCTGGACGAAATAAGCGAACGGGCAAAAACGATCGGAGCGGTAAACACCATAGTCAACCGCGAGGGAAAGCTGTTTGGAGATAATACCGATTTCGGCGGCATGGAGGCACTTATATACAGAGCGGGCCTTGAAATCAAGGGGAAAACCGTGCTGATAGCAGGGACCGGAGGTACCAGTAAAACGGCCCGTGCCGTTGCGGAAACGCTGGGAGCAGCAAAAGTTATCAGGATGAGCCGCGGAGGAAAAGATGGCGCCATAAGCTATGAAGAGGCTTATGAGAAGTATTCTGACGCGGAGATACTATTCAACACCACTCCTGCCGGAATGTTTCCACATCCGGAAGGGATAGCTGTTGATCTTGACCGCTTGCCGAAGCTCGAGGGTGTTATAGACGTTGTTTACAATCCTCTTACCACCAGACTTGTAAGGGAAGCGCGCGAAAGAGGGATAAAAGCTGAAAACGGGCTTTATATGCTTGTTGCGCAGGCAATACTTGCCGCTGAGGATTTTACCGGCAGAGATTTCGGAAGGAACTGTATAGACAGCATATTTGCAGAGATAGTTTTTGAAAAACGCAATATTGTGCTGACGGGAATGCCCTCAAGCGGCAAAAGCACCATTGGAAGGATACTTTCTGAAAAGCTCGGCAGAGATCTGGTCGATACCGATGCTGAGATAGTGAAAAAAGCCGGGATGCCGATAACGGAGATATTTGCCCGGAAAGGTGAAAAGGCTTTCAGAGATCTTGAGTCAGAGATAATTGCTGAGTTCTCTGGAACAGGCGGCAGGATCATATCCACGGGCGGTGGCGCCGTACTCAGGAAACAGAATGTTGAAGCACTGAAGATGAACGGAACCGTCGTTTTCCTCGACCGGCCTCTTGATGCACTGCTGCCGAGCGATGACAGACCGCTTGCCGATGATGCGGATAAGATACGAAAACTCTATGCTGTAAGATACCCGATTTACACCTCTTCGGCAGATGTGGTTATCAGAGCTGAAGGGTCGCCGGAGCAGACAGCGGAAAAACTTCTGGAGAAACTGAAATGAAGCTATTAGTCATCAACGGGCCTAATCTGAATATGCTGGGAATACGCGAGCCCGCCATATACGGGGCTGAGAATTACGACACGCTGTGCCGGATTATATATGCGTTTGCTGAAGAGCACGGCATAGATGTTGAGATCTTTCAGTCGAACCACGAGGGCGATCTTGTCGATGAGATACAGCAGGCCTATGGAACAGCTGACGGGATCGTGATCAACCCGGCAGCATATACGCATACGAGCGTTGCGCTGCTCGACGCTGTGAAAGCGGTGGGTATCCCGACGGTTGAGGTGCATATCTCTGATGTTTCCAGGCGTGAGGATTTCCGGCAGATAAGCTATATACGGCAGGCCTGCCTTGCAACGATAAGCGGCCACGGCCTCAATGGCTATATCGAAGCGATGGAGCTGCTGATAAGAGAGGCCGGGAGATGACAGTTACCATATATCCTTCGAGACCTTCAGGATCAGTGAAGGCCCCGCCGAGCAAGAGCATGGCCCACAGGCTTCTGATCTGCGCAGGACTTGCTTCCGGGAAAAGCAGGATAAGCGGCATATCAAATTCCGAGGATATTCTGGCGACCATCGACTGCCTGAAAGCCCTCGGAGCTGATATTAAAACAGAGGACAGTTCTGCTGAAATCGTCGGTACGGATCCCGAAGGACCTGCATGTGTGGCGCTTCCCTGCAGGGAGAGCGGCAGCACACTGCGTTTTCTGATACCGGTGTGTATGCTGTCTCAGGCTGAAACAAGGCTGATCGGAAGCGACAGCCTGATGAAACGCCCGCTCATGGTGTATGAGAGGCTTTTCGCGGAGCGCGGTCTGAAGTTCAGATTATCCGGAAACAGTCTTTCCGTTAAAGGGAAACTTCAGCCCGGCACATACAGATTCGCCGGGAATGTGAGCAGCCAGTTTGCAAGCGGCCTGCTCTTTTCTCTGCCGCTGCTGGGTGAGGACAGCCGGATAGAGCTTGTGCCGCCTGTTGAGAGCAGACCATATATAGATATGACCATTTCAGCCCTGAGCGATTTCGGAGTGAAGACCGCATGGATGAATGATACGGAGATATCTGTTCCCGGAGGGCAGAGTTACGAACCCCGCGAGCTTACGGTCGAAGGAGACTGGTCGAATTCGGCGTTTCTGATCGCAATGGGGATACCTGTAACAGGACTGGATGATAACAGCCTTCAAGGCGACAGGATATGTACTGAATACTTTAAGGAGCTTGACAGCGGCTGTCCAGTACTGGACATATCGGATTGCCCTGATCTCGGTCCGGTGCTTTTCGCATATGCAGCGAACCATAACGGAGGCCGGTTTACCGGGACAGACAGGCTGCGCATCAAGGAGAGCGACCGCTGTGCTTCGATGAAAACCGAGCTTGAAAAGTTCGGAGTGGAAGTAAAACTCGGGGTTAATGAGATAACGGTCGGAAGCGGTATAAGAAGACCCGCTGTCCCTCTCGATTCTCACAATGACCATCGCATAGCAATGGCGCTGTCAGTATTGTGCGCCGAAACAGGCGGTGTGATACACAGGTCGGAAGCCGTACACAAGAGTTTTCCGGATTTTTATGAAGTATTAAGATCAGTCGGGATAGAGGTTGAAGAAAATGAAATGGATATCTGACAGCAACATACTAATAGTGGGACTCGGGCTGATGGGCGGAAGCTACGCCATGGCACTTAAGAGATTGGGATATCACGTTACCGCCATAAGCAGAAGGTGGGAGACGATCGCTTATGCCATGGAGCATGGGATCATCGATTACGGCAGCGCTGAAACGGATGAAAAACTGATAGGAGAGGCTGACGCCGTGATATTTGCCCTGTATCCGGAGGTTTTCAAACAGTGGATACGCGATTATCAGCATCTTCTTAAACCCGGCGCACTCCTGACTGATGTTACAGGCGTCAAGCGCTGCATAGTATATGACATACAGGAAATGCTGCGGCCGGACCTCGAATTCATCGCAGCTCACCCTATGGCCGGAAGAGAGGTCTACGGAGTTGAAAACAGTGATGACAGGATATTCCATCCGGCAAACTATATCGTCACGCCTACGGATAAAAATACAGAG
>CACYDX010000017.1 GCA_902773255.1 Oscillospiraceae bacterium | reverse complement strand
TAAACCGGGAGGGCAGTGACATATGGATAAACATATGGAAAAAAAGAGAAAATGGGGAGCCCTCCGCACAGGCCTTCTGACAGCAGCTGCTGTCATGCTGGTCATGAGCGCGGTCATGGGAGCCGCGTGGGCTTATTTCAGCACATATGCGTCCGCAAAGGGCGGCATCACCCTGCATATGGGGCATCAAGAAACCGTGGAGGAGGATTTCAACAGCTGGCAGAAGGTGCTCAACATTACGAGTACCAAGGATTCCAGGCCGGTTTATATTCGTGCCAGAGGCTTCTGCCCTGATTATCCGCTTACTTATGAGTGTGAGAACTGGGGCGGTGGAAAGGGTGAAGTTAAGCCGGATGGCTGGGTCTATTATGACAAGATCCTTCCGCCCGGAGAGACGGCGGATCCTCTGAAGGTCCAGATTAAAAACGTCCCCAGCGGTGAAAATTCCGGTATTCAGGACGCGGATTCCTTCAATGTGATCATCGTCTACGAGACTACGGAGGTCCAGTATGATGAGAAGGGCGATGTGATCCCTCCCGAAAATGCGGACTGGAGCCGCAAGATCAATACCTACAGGACCGGGAGCGGTATATCGGCCACTGAATCATCAACTTCCGGCGAAGAGACTTCGGACGAAGATTCCGGTGAGGGATCTACAGAGAATGCGGGAGGTGAGAACTAATGAAAAATCTTAAAAAGCTGATCACCTCTCCGGCAGCGACGATCGTTCTTTTTGTACTGGCTGCAGTACTACTTCTGTTCTCAACCATCGGCGGTATACGGGCTGCCTTCCAGGCGATTTCCGAGGTTTATTCCGGACAGGTGCAGATGCACTGTATCGGCGTGACCCTTCAGGAGAGATGCGCGGGCGACGAGACGCCCAGACAGGTTGGCTGGCGCAATCATATTGAAAACTCCGCCGACAAGTGGAATGAATCTTCGCTGGCTCTTCTGGGAGAGGTCAAAAACAACGTAGTCGATCACTCCAAATTTCTCAACGGGGATGAAGAGTTCAAACCCGGAAAAGCTTACACTGAGGAGTTGAGCGTCGCCAATACCGGGAATATTGAAGAGTATGTGCGCGTTACAGTTTACAAATACTGGGTGGATCCCGACGGGAACAAAGTATTTTTGAACGAGACAGATGATCAGGGCAAGGAAATTGTCGACGAGAAGGACAAGAAGGGTATTTCCACGCAGGGACTGTCCCCGGCGCTGATCAAACTGAATCTGATCAACAGCGATGTGTGGCTTCTGGACAATAAGGCAACAACGGAAGAACGAATCGTAGTTTACTACAACAGTATCCTGGCTCCGGGAGAAAACACCTCTGAAAAGCCGCTCTGCGATACGCTGACCATTGACAAGATGGTCGGGGACAAAGCTACAAAGACAGTATCCGAAGACGGCAAGACCATCACGGTGAAATATGATTACGACGGCTGGCAGTTCTGCCTCGAAGCGGTTGTGGACGCGGTACAGAACCACAACGCGAAGAATGCGATCAAAAGTGTCTGGGGACGTGACGTGAATGTTGATGCCCAGGGCGTGATCACACTGGTTGACTGAGAAAGGAGGGAGAAGAAATGATGAAAAAGATCATGAAAACAATAATCTCTCCTGCTCTTCTGGTATGGCTGCTGATCTGTACTTTTTCAGTGACAGCATTTGCTGAGCTCATCCCTACGAAGAAAAGCTGGACAGTATCTTTCACCGAAAACAAAACAATGGTCAGCGATTTCAAGACAAAGGAAATGGACGATGAGGTCTATGGCCTGCAGCCGGGCGATTATACGGATATCGTGCTCAATCTGAAAAATGAATACAATCAGACGGTTGACTGGTATATGAAAAATCAGGTCATCAAAACCCTGGAGGAGACCAGGGCCAAGGACACGGGTCTGGCAGGCGGTGCCTATTCCTATATTCTGACCTTTAAGAACACGTCGACCAACAAGGAAACAGTGCTTTTTTCCAGTGACAGAGTGGGCGGCGAAGGAGAAAGCAATGCCGGGGTAGGTCTTCATCAGGCGACCGGAGCCCTGCAGGACTGGTTTTATCTTGATACCTTCAAAAAAGGCGAGGGCGGGACTCTGACGCTCAGAGTTGCTCTGGAGGGTGAGACCCAGGGCAATGATTATCAGGATACACTGGCACAGCTGAAAATGCAGTTCGCGGTAGAACTGAGGGAGACTCCTGACAATCCGGATAATCCTGATAATCCTGAGAAAGAGAAAGAGAAAGAAAAGGAGACAGTAACCACAAAAGAGACGATCAAAAACACGTCCAGCTCAACCTCCAAGTCTACGGTTGTAAAGACCGGCGACTACACAGACACGATTCCTTACATTCTTGCCGCGGGTGTCAGCGGACTGGCTTTTCTGCTTCTGGCATTATACAGCCGGCGTGAAAGGAATAAACAGAAAGGAGGTCAGGCATGAAAAGAAGGATTGCCTCGATAACCTCCGGGAAAGGGCGCAGATCATTGTTTGTGAAAGTGGCGGCGATATTCATTGCTCTGTGTATGATCGCGGCGCTCGCTCTGCCTGCATTTGCCAGTGAAGACTCGGAGGAAGACGCCTCCGGAGGCGGTGATACATATACCTATACTGTACGGGTCTTTGCAGGAAATATAGGAACCTTATCGGTAGACGGCGAAGAGGGGCTGAGTGTCTATGTAAAGACAGGCATCAAACCCGGCAGCCGCTGGTCATTTGACTGGAACGAAAATGTAAAAATCAAGGAAGGCAAAGAATACGAGAAATATTACGTCAAAGGCCTGAGAGAAAGCGGCAGAGATAATAATACGGTCAGTGGAAGCAAAGAAATCAAACCCTATTACGCCAGCTTTATCGTCGACAGGGATACGGATCTGGTTGTGGCCTATGGGATCAAAAACAATCAGGTTGCCTATACTTTACAGTATGTGGATGCTGCCACCGGCAAAGATCTTCTTAAAAAAGATACTTTTTATGGCAATGTGGGAGACAAACCGGTTACAGCCTTCAAATATGTAGAAGGCTATACACCCCAGTATTACAATATAACACAGACACTCGGGGGAAAAGCGTCGGACAATGCCTGGGTCCTCAAATATAACAAGATCGAGCCTCCCAAAACCTCAACGACCACAAAAGCCTCCACGACCACGACCACGACGAAAAAAAGCACGACGACCACCCGCACCACAGTCCGCACGATGGGCGGTTCGACATATCGTGCGACGACCACCACCCGCAGGACCACAACCACCACTCGCAGGACAACAACCACTACTCGTACGACGACTACGACAAAGGCTGCGACAGCGGCTAATCGTACGTCTTCGACAAATACGACCAATAATACAACCAATAACACAACCAATAACACTACGAACAACACTACAAATCGTTCAACAACGACGACAGGCGGAGGAAGTCAGGGTACGTCCGGAACTGCTCAGGGAACAACAGGGACAACTCCGGGAACGACGGGGACAACTCCGGGAACGACGGGAACAACCCCCGGAACGACGGGGACAAC
>CACYDX010000016.1 GCA_902773255.1 Oscillospiraceae bacterium | reverse complement strand
TCGGTATCCCAAAGTCTTTCGATTTTTTCTTCCGGTGTGAGGCTCATAACAAACTCCTTTATTCAGTATTTATGATAATGTATTTCTGAAAGCGCTGTGATTATTGAAGATTATACCATTCTCGGCCTTCCAAATCAATCAGTATCCCTGTCTTCTGATCTTATCATTTTCGATATTTCGTTTTTTGTTAAAATTTTTTATATTTTTATGCTTTACAACGCGTTTTTATAATGTTAAACTCTCTCATAATTATAATCATGCTCAGACAGGTGCCGCAATGTTCACTGTTATGGACAACAAAACAATAAAAATGCAGGCCAAAGGAGTCCTTAAGAATTCCCGCCCCAGTCCCGTTCTTGTGACTGTCATTTTCCTGGCTGTTCTGCTGGTGTTCGCTGTTTTGCGGATGTCACTGAGCGGAATGCTGGATGCTGCGGTATGGGACCAGTACTATGAATACGCGATGGCCGGCGATTATCAGACGGCGCTGGAATACATTTATTCGATCGAGCCTTCGGGATTCTCCACGATAGTGATATACGCCATCAACTTCGTGACGTATGTGCTGTTTGCAGGCTATATCATCTTCATAATGAATTCGGTCAGACGCACAGAGCCCACGATATATAACCTGCTCGACGGATTCGGACATTTTCTTAAAGTAATAATCGTCAACCTCCTTCGCTCGATCATTGTATATGTTCTGTCGATACTTCTGGTCGTCCCGGGCATAATCGCCTCATATACATACCGTCTTGCTCTGTTCATTCTGCTGGACAACCCTGACATACGGATAATAGATGCAATGTCCCTCAGCCGGATAATGATGAAGGGCCATAAAATGGAGGTGTTCAAGCTCGATCTCAGCTTCATAGGCTACATCCTGCTCAGCCTCATCTTTCCGCCCGTTCTCATTTATCTGATGCCGTATATGTATTCATCCTGGGTAATCTATTACGACGGGCTTAAAGCAGCGCAGTTCCCGCAGGGCGATCTTCTTGACAATCCCCCTGACAAATTCGATTCCGATGACGATCAACGATCAGATACAGAGTGAAAAGAACAGCCGGCAGCGGCTGTTCTTTTTATTTCTTTATATCCGAGGGCTTTGCGTTGAAACAGTCTCTGAAGGCGCGGCTGAAAGTTGAATAATCCGAAAATCCGCTTTCCTGCGCCGCCTGAACAGCAGGGACACCTTCCCTGATGAGCCTTGAGGCATAGAGCAGCCGCTTTTCGCGGATATAAGAGTGGATAGTGGTGCCGGTCTGCTCCTTGAACAGGCGCATGAAATGATATCTGCTCAGATAAACGCTGTTTGCAAGGCTGTCCACAGTGAGATCTGAGCTGAGATTTGAATTTATATAGGATACTACCGAACTTATCTTCCTGTCGTACCCGGGGCTCCCGGACAGCTCAGCTCCGGCATTTTCCCGCGAAAACCTGCTGATATATACAAGGATGCGGATTATCAGAGTCTCCCGGATTGTATCTGCGCCGAACCTTTCGTCCCCTTCCAGAGATTCATAATCATCAACCGCCCTGCTGAGCTCCGCAACGCCTGTTTTATCCGGAAGCAGCAGGCACTGCTCTCTGCCTGTGTTTTCAAAGCAGTCCATCATCTTTGAATCAGGCATCAGGTTTTTAAAATGATCGTGGTTGAGATATATAATGATCCTGTCGTAAGGCACAGTTACATCTATTACCGCCCTGTGGATCGCATGGTTCTTCACAAGAAGCACGCTCCATGGGCTCAGTTTATATGTCACATCCTCAACAGTATAGTCAACGCGGCCTGACTTCAGGATGACTAACTTATCAAAATCGTGATAGTGGAAGCTCCTTTCCTGACCTGCAGTATCATGCAGATGGAAGTATCTGTAGTTTTCATACAGGTAGCCTTCGCGGCTCGCTGTTACGGTTTTTTGTGCCATAATCTGCCCATTCCCCCTATATATTGTTACAATACAGCATTTTTTGCAATATTTCAAGCACAAAACGCAATTTACCCGGCGAATAGCATTATGTATATTATGTGCATATTTATTTAATGGAGGTAATCATGAAATTCCTTAAGAATAACTGGTTCTTCTTCACGATGATACTTGGCATAGTCCTCGGCATCATCGTCGGCTTTGCGTGGCCCGGCGCCACTGCTCTTGAGCCGCT
>CACYDX010000015.1 GCA_902773255.1 Oscillospiraceae bacterium | reverse complement strand
TTTCTTCCATCTCTTCGCCCATAATCTTTGCGCCGGTGATCTCAGGCTGCTGCTCATTTGCTTTGATCACTTCAAGCCGGGCGGCCTCCTCATCATCCTGTTTACGCGAATAGCAGTATAAAAAGCCCAGGCATCCTAAAAGTGCCAAAATCGCTAAAATATACAAAAAGCCACTGAGAATCCTTCTTCCTCTTTTATTCCGATCTGACATCTATGTGCCCTCTCCTCTTTTATACTTTCCCTGTTCATGTTCATGTTCCCGTATACAACCCATACCCGAATGGTAAGGACAACCAATGTGATAACAGGGTTTAGCAGCACTCCATAATCGTATATCTTAACATCCGGCCCATATCTTCAGAATGTCTGACGCAAATGACCCTTATACGAACCGATGAATGTATCAAACTTCATATAACGCAAACAACAGGACAGAAGGGCGTCTCCGCATAAGGAAATACGTCCAACCTGCCCTGCCTTTCCCGTATCTGACATACAGTTTTTTCCCGAACATGGCCTGTACAACATCGTGTATGGACCATAGGAGTAAATATAAAAATGCTTCAATCAAATATTTACCGCTGAAGTTCAGGTACAAAACCCGCCGCAATATGGTAAGTCTGCCTGTCCAGGTATCGGTTTTAAGCCTTCACCTCTAAGAAAAGAAATGGTCCTGTGCACGGAAGATTAGCGATGACATTACCATTCTCAACCTTGACTTCTACAAAATAAACCGTCTGCTTCTCAGGATCAACCTGCATAATCAAAAGGTTTTTGCCCTTGAGAGTCTCAGGAAGCTTCATGGTGACGCGGATTTTTCCGGCCGGAAGCGAAGTGCCGTCTGAGAACCGAAGACACATAAACTTGGAAGCTACAACCAGTTTGCTCTTGGAGAACTTATTGTTATCGGTAGAAGTAACCGTATCATCCGTGACCTTGCCGGCGTCAAAAGCTTTTGCCGTCGTACCGTCTTTGGAAGCAAATACTTCAGCGATCGCTCTCTCAAGCGTACCCTCCTGGAAATCCTCAGGCTTTACCTCGACGCAAACTACCGTGATGCCTGCAGCAGCTTTTTCAGCAATGGCATCAGCAACAGCCTGATCCGTAAACTCGGAAGCAGTGTCAACAACAACGCTGTCACTCTGAATAGCTGCAGGCTCCTTACCGCTGATCGCAGCAAAAGGAGTCACACATGTAGCAACTGTCATAACAGCCGCGCACAGAACCGCAATAAATCTTTTCATTGGTACCTCCTCCTTTCATAAAAGATCCATCCCGTTTGAGATGGTTATTTCAAGCTCCTCTCGGAGCAGAAATAACATTATATGTATTGTAACGATTCCCGGAACCGATTCTGTAATCCTCATTTGTCCGGGTTTGTACCGGAATCATAAAACCGTGAGCAATTCCATCAGACAAAATCACATCGGCTCGTAAAAAAGGTCTATCACCAGCCTGCGGAGAGCATCCTCATCCACATAAAACTGGTCATACAGATCACTGGTCTTATACTCGCCTTCCAGCTTGATAAAGTCCGTATCTGAATACCCGACCGTGTTCAGCAGATTCATGTACTGGATATACTTGTTCTTCGTGATACTGGTCTGAATATATGGAGCCATCCTTTCAAATGCTCTCCAGATATCGTTCGCCCCATCCGGAAGCAGCTGCTGTATTTTCTGCAGATACGCCGCGATATAAGAACGCTGACGGTCAATACGGCCGGCGTTGCTGAAATCAACAGCGGTATCACGATGGCGCAGATAGGTTTCCACATTATCATCCGTTATCTCAACGACATTCCCTTTGTGCATTTCGGGGTATTCCTCTGCCAGGTCATCGTTCGGTACCGTGACCTGTACTCCTCCGACAATATCGTTGATGTATTTCATGGACTCCCGGTTCGTCACCAGATATTCGTTTACCGGGATCTGAAGAAGCTTGGAAACCGCTTCAACAAGCATCTCACAGCTTAGCTCAGCGCCGTCGCCATATGCATAGGCGAACTCAAGGTTTGACACATAATAATCGACAGATTCTCCAAAAATGGATAAACGCCTTATTTCAGTCATTGTATCACGATTTATGGAGATAATCGACATTTTTTTATGTTTTTTATCCAAAACAACCAGCGCGATACTATCTGCTCTGGGAGCGAAGCCTAACTGTTCAAAATTCTGCATTTCTCCTGCAGAGTCAATACCTGTATATAATACAGTGGTGATCAGGGAATTATATGAATATCTCTGCCCTTCATATTCGATCTGACGATAGCCGCCGCCCATATCATAAGAGTTCCCGGCCGAAACATGCTGCAGGGATTGTTCAGCCTGTCTCAGGTAAACAAAAACCAGCGCAGCCGCCAAAGCAGCAAAAACCGCGGCAATCGCGACAATCAATCTGGTTTTATTCGTACGCAACCACCGCTTCAGACGATATCGCCGTGAATGATGATGTCTTTTTCTCTTTTTGTGACTGTGCTCATGATGGTGCTCATGATGGTGTTCAGTCATGACTGATTGATCTGAAGCTTGTTTCTCTATAGCCGGATCGGTATCCGGATTATCAGGAGAAGCTTCCCCTTCCTGCGTGTTTTGCCGTGAGTCCTTCTCCTCATCCATCAGGTCTGTCCCC
>CACYDX010000014.1 GCA_902773255.1 Oscillospiraceae bacterium | reverse complement strand
GAGCGGACAGCGGAATATTACTATGTGATCCTCTTCAGCCCGGAGGACGGATATATCATCGTGGTGAGCGGCACCTCGGACATGGAGACTATAGAGCATGTGGCCAGAGAGCTGCAGATAAAGAAAACCGGCAAGATGCTCAGCGCTGAGGACTTTGAGCAAAACTGCGCATTCATAGACGTGGGCCAGGGCTGACGCCTGCAGAAAAAGAAAAAGAAGCGGTATTTGTACCGCTTCTTTTTTCTTACTTATTCTGGCCGTCTGCCGCTGCACAGGTAGAATACCGTAAGCAGGCCGGGGCCGCAGTGAGCTCCGATGACCACACCCAGGCTTGTTATGCGTATCTCGCCTACCAGTGGGTAAGTCTTCTTTATCTCGTCACGCACGAATTCAGCGTCTGCCATGCAGTCCGCCTGCAGGATGCGGAACTCAACTCCCGTGGGATCGATGAGGCTGAGGTCGTGGAGTATACCGTCGAGGATGGCCTTGAGGGCAGCCTTGCGTCCGCGGACCTTCTTTGCCACGTCCAGAGTTCCCCTGTCGGGAACATAGAGAACGGGCTTTATGTTCAGCAGGGAGCCCACGAGCGCGGAAGCGTTGGATACTCTGCCGCCAGCCTTGAGATACTTGAGGTCGTCCACTGTGAAGCGGTGGGCGATCTTCAGCTTGTTCTCCTCGCCCCAGGCGACAGCTTCGTCGAACGATGCCCCGCTCTCTTTCAGGGCGACCATTTTCTCCACCAGCAAACCGAGACCGCCGGAGATGCAGAAGGTGTCCATAACATAGAGGCGCTGATCGAGATATTCCTGCCGCATCAGCTCTGCTGCCTTTGTGGCGTTGGAGAAGGAGACGGACATCTCCTTGGACATATCGAGGAAGATAACGTCTTTACCGCTGTCAAGCAGCGTTTTGAAGAAATCCATATAGACGAATTCATTTATCATGGAGGTCTTGAGTATATCTCCGCCGCGCATCCCGCGGTAGATCGCTGCACGGGATTCCTCGCGGCAGTCATCCTCGCAGGGCGAGCCGTTTATCGTAAAGCTGTAGGGGATGAAGGGGATGTTGTGTTCATCCAGCCAGGTCCTCGGAAGGTCCGAGGTGGAAGAGGTCGCTATGATGTAATCGGGCATTTCGTTTCTCCTTAAAAAGTCATCAGGCGCGATTGTAGCACGGTTTACTTAAATAGTAAAGCTAGAAACTCTATGCACCAGTGTCTGAAACGGCGTTAGAAATATTTAACAAAAATAAAACAGCCCGCGCACTTGCCTTTTTTCCCTTTGAATGATATCTTAGCAAAAGAGAAGCAAATTAAGGAGACGTTCCATATGAAGATCCAGAAATCCGCCGAAGATTATCTCGAGGCTATGCTGATGCTGAAGGAGGAGCGCGGCTATATCCGCTCCATCGATATCGCTGAAAAACTCGGAGTCACCAAGCCCAGCGTAAGCTATGCGACAAAGCGCCTCAGAGAGAACGGCTATATAACCGTGGATCAGGCCGGGATGATAATGCTCACCGATTCGGGCCTTGAAATAGCGGAGAGGATATACGAGCGCCATGAACTGATCACAAAGCTTTTCGTAAGGCTCGGAGTCAGGCCCGAGCAGGCCCGTGAAGACGCCTGCAAGATAGAGCACGACCTGAGCGCGGAGACCTTCGAGGCGGTCAAAAAAAGCGTAGAGAATATGCTTTGAGAATGAGCATATGATATGAGCAGATCCCGCAGGGGATCTGCTTTTTGCATCCCGCATTCCTTGACATATCATGCGGCGGTGTTTTATCATTTTTCAAACAGATCACGGAGATGATGAAATGAGTATTCTTAAAAGGATAATAAGAGCAGCGGCCCCCTTGCCCGTGATAGAGGAAATGGACCGCTTTCTGTTCATAGGCCCCCACCCGGACGATATAGAGATCGGCGCCGGGGCAACTGCGGCAAAGCTTGCGGCAAACGGGAAGAAGGTATGTTTCCTTATCTGCACGGACGGGCGCTTCGGAACTTCGAATTCACCGGAGACCGGACCGGATGAGATGGCTGATATAAGAAAACGGGAGAGCATAGCCTCAGCGGCTTTTCTCGGGATAGATGACGTGCGTTTTCTCGGACTGAGTGACGGCGGTTTTTATGATACGGCCGAACTTGTCAGAGGCATTGCTGCCGTAATAGGCGATTTCAAACCGGATGTGATTTTTGCACCGGATCCCTTCGTTTCGAGTGAATGCCATAAAGACCATCTGAATGTCGGGCAGGCAGCCCGGGAGGTATCTGTGTTCGCGCCGTACGCGGGCATAATGCAGGGCTACGGAGCGGACGCCGCCCCGGTGAAAGCGCTGGCTTATTACTTCACCGCAAAGGCAAACAGCTTTGTTGATACATCCGGTTTCTTAAAATCGCAGCTGGATTCGATATTCTTATATCATCTGAGCCAGTTCCCCGAAGGATGCGCCGACGCAAAGAGCATAAGTCTTTATCTTAAACTCAGGGCCTGTGATCACGGCTTGAGGAGCTTCCATAAGACGGCCGAGGGCTTTCGCATTCTGGGGCCGACGCAGATGCACTGCCTGCCTGAGGCGGGCGATTAAAAAAGAAACAGGCTTCTGCCTGTTTCTTTTTTATTGTTCTTCAGCTTCTTTTTCAAGCTGCTTTTTTGCCAGATCGTTTGTATCGATGCTGCCGCGGAATACGACGAAGGTATCGTATAGGAACTCGGTGACGAAATTCAGAAGCATGTTTATCACCGTCACAAGATACTCGTTCCAGCCGAGAGTCTCCGCCAGATAGTTCCCCAGCCAGGTGGAAAGCGGGGTGAACACCGCGTAATAGGCTGCCACCTTGAGCATCGCAAGCGGCACGTTGTTGGCCGAGCGGAAGGTGAATCTGCGGTTCAGAGTGAAGTTCCAGAGCACCGAGAGCACCAGCGCTATCAGGTAGCACGGCCAGTAGGGCCAGGGTGTGAGCTCCGTGAGCAGAGTGAACGAGACTATCTCTATTATTCCGGCGGATGCTGAGAACAGCACGAATTTGATCACCCGCCAGAGTTCGGTTTTGTTTTTCACGGCGAGACCTCCTTTTTTCCGGCAGAAAGCGATTATAGACCTTTTCCTCCCGCAAATCAATATACTGACCTGTTAACCGCCGGCAGGCGGGAAGGTCTTTCTGTAATATATCCTGAGCAGGATGAGCAGGAGCATGTTATGGGCTATCATGCAGCACCATGCGGAAACGAGGCCGTATCCCAGACGGATGCATACAGCCGTGCCGATGATCCGAACGCCCCACATTCCGATAAGGTTGAAGACGAAGGGCATAAATGTTAGCCCTGCTCCCTGAAGCATACCCTCTGTTACTATGGAAACGCCGTAGAAGGGCTCGGATACAGCCACCATCCGGAGCACTGTGCTGCCAAGGAGTAT
>CACYDX010000013.1 GCA_902773255.1 Oscillospiraceae bacterium | reverse complement strand
TAGCGCGAACAATAGCACTCCGCATTTCTGCGACAGTCGTCAGGATATTCTCCAGCCGCCCAGCTTCGATCCTCTCAAACGGATCTCAGCTTCGGCAAAACACCCTTTCCCGCATCATCACAGGCCTTTGAGGGCCTCCAAAACGGTACTTATGAGCTTCGCGCCTCTATTATTGCTTCGGTTGTGCAATAATTTAGCATACTAAAACATTGCTGTCAATCAGTTATTATTACAAATTAAATATATTGCACTTTGAGAGATATTGTGGATTTTTCACTTATTTCAGCATCGAAACAGCGTTCTCCTCTGCTTCCGCCGCGCTGATCATTTTCTTTATGCTTATCATCGCCGGTATAGCGAGCGCAAGCGTCAGTACATCAGCCACAGCCTGTACCGAGGCTATGCCTTCCGCCCCGAAGATGCGGGACATTGGATAGAGGATAGGGATAAAGCAGCTGCCTTGCCTCGCAGTGGCAAGAAGCAGCGCTATTTTAGCCTTGCCGAGTCCTCCAGCCAGATGGTTCACCATAGCCACCCACGCATGGATAGGCAAAGCCAGCGCCTGCAGTCTTATGCAAAGAGTGCCGAGCCTGACGAGCTCCGGATCGCCACTCGAGAACCAGCCTATGATCTGCGGCGCAAACAATGCCATTACAAGTCCCATGACGCCTCCGCCGATAAGTGCTGTCCTCGAGGAGAAACGGAAGCTGCCCTTTACCCTGTCATACCTTTTCGCACCCCAGTTGAACCCGGCTACGGGCTGGAAGCCGGAACCGAAACCGAGGATTATGCTGAAGCAGAACATCATGCACTTGTTCGTTACCCCTATGCTGGCAAGCGCTGCATCGGAAATTAGGCCTGCTTCCTTATTAATGAGTATGCCGGAAAGGATGTTCAGCAGTGTGCGGAACATGGAGGATGACCCTACAGCTATGACCTCCCGTATCATTCCGAAGTCGAGTATCACATTTCTTATACTCAGCTTGAGCAGGCTGTGACCGCGTATATAAGGGAAAAGCAGTACTATAAATCCGATCATCTTAGAGATCGCCGTTGCGAGGGAAGCACCGGCAACACCCATATTCAGTCCCCACGGGAGAATGAACACCGGATCGAGAAAGCAGTTGATCACCCCTCCGATACCCATTCCTATCATGGCATAAAGTGCGCTGCCTTCAGAACGCAGGCATTGGTTCATAACAAAATTAGCAGCCATGAAAGGTGCTGCATAGAGCACATAGGACGCATAGTCCATCGCATACTTTTCACATGTGTCGGTAGCACCGAAAAGCCTTACCATCGGTCTCCTGAAGCAGACACCAAGTAACATGATGATCGCGCCCAGCACCATTGCAAAGAAAAATGATGATGAGAGTGTCTGGCTGGCGCGTTCCTTATTCCCTGCGCCGAGCAGCCTTGCAACATAGCTGCTTGCACCGACTGCAAACAGACTTCCCGCCACCATAATAAGGCTGTCGAGCGATGAATTGACACTTACTGCCGCAGTAGCATTCGTTCCCAAAGAACTGACGAAGTATATATCCGCCATACTGTATATAGAAGTTATCAGAAAGGCGATGATGGTCGGGTACGCCATCGTAAGTATCACTTTCGACAGCGGCTCCGTGAGCATCATGTTCTCGCGGTTTGCATGTTTTACAGCTTTTGCTTCAGACATGTGTTCACAGCCTCTTTCACATTATGTTTATTTATAAAATAAGTATATCATCCGTTATCTCCGGCAGTAAAGAATGATTTTCCAATGACCGGCTGCCATTTACAAGATTTTGTGTGATTCATCAAAAGCGATCACAGCAGGTAGTGTTTTTTATTCAAAAATTGTCGGAGCTGACGATTGCTTTTTGATGATGCCTGATATATAATCCATCACAGAAAACAGATTTTTAAAAACGGTACAGAGAGACCGGCAAAATCGACATATAGCAGAACTATGCTTCTGCAGTCAGCTTATTCTGTGTCTTGCCGGGTACCGGCAGGGCATTTTTGTTATTCATGAGGTAGCTGATGAAGATCAAAGCCAGACTTATGGATGAGGCAGCAATGAATCGTGCGCTCATGCGCATTTCCCATGAGATCGTTGAAAAGAACAAAGGTGCGGAAAACATCTGTCTCATCGGCATTCTCCGCAGAGGAGGCACCCTCGCGCAAATGCTGCAGAAGAACATCGAGGCCATAGAGAATGTCTCAGTGCCTTTCGGCAGTGTGGATATAAGCTTTTACAGGGATGATCTCACCCATCTTTCCGAGAGCCCCGAGATAAAACGTGCCGAACTTCCCTTCGATGTGACCGGGAGAGACATAGTTCTGGTGGACGATGTGCTCTACACGGGACGCACTGCAAGAGCCGCAATAGACGCCGTTTTTACATGCGGCAGACCGAAAAGCATCCAGTTCGCGGTTCTTGTGGACAGAGGCCACAGGGAACTTCCCATAAGAGCAGACTACGTCGGAAAGAACGTGCCTACATCTCACAGTGAGATGATCGAGGTGATGCTTCCCGAATATGACGGGGAGACCGCCGTTTACCTGGTGGATCTGAGCGAATGATCTCCGCTCATTTACCATATATATTTTCATTTAAGATTATTTAGAAAGGTAACAATGAAAATGGCAAAAGAAAAGAAAACTGTCACTGACGAAGCGATCTATGACGCCAAGACGCTCGGAACTCCGAGAATGCTGGTCCTCGGTGTGCAGCACCTGTTCGCCATGTTCGGCGCTACGGTCCTCGTTCCGATCCTCACCGGACTGAGCGTCTCCGCGACGCTGCTTTTTGCAGGTCTCGCCACGCTGTTCATGCACCTGGTCACCAAGAGAAAGGTCCCTGTGTTCCTTGGCTCCTCCTTCGCCTTCCTCGGCGGATATTTCGCAGTCGTCGCCTCCGGCGCGGAAGTCGGCCTCTCCCAGAGTGAATCGCTGCCCTACGCCTGTGTTGGCGTAGCCTGCGCAGGTCTGCTCTATCTCGTCCTCTCGCTGATCTGCAAGGCCTTCGGTTCGAAGAACGTCATGCGTTTCTTCCCGCCCGTGGTCACCGGCCCGATCATTATAGCGATCGGTCTGATCCTCGCTCCCTCCGCCATCAATAACTGCTCCTCCAACTGGTGGATCGCCCTGCTCGCGATCGTCGTTGTAATCGTGTGCAACATCTGGGGCAAAGGCATGATCAAGATAGTCCCGATCCTGATGGGCGTCCTCGTTTCCTACATCGTAGCAGCCGTCTGCGGCCAGGTCGACTTCAGCGGCGTGAAGGAAGCCGCCTGGATCGGCATCCCCTTCCAGATAAAGGATACTGTCTTCAGCCTCTTCGGTGCTTCAAACTTCAACCCCGGTCTCCTCGTCTCCTCGATCATCATGATTGTCCCGATCGCCTTTGCAACGATGATGGAGCATGTCGGTGACATCTCCGCAATCGGCGGCACCATTGAGAAGAACCTTATAGAAGATCCGGGCCTCCACCGCACCCTCATCGGTGACGGCGTCGGCACCACGATCGCCGCGCTCTTCGGCGCACCTGCCAACACCACTTACGGCGAGAACACCGGTGTCCTCGTTCTGACAAAGGTCTATGACCCCAAGGTCGTCCGCATCGCCGCCTACTTCGCGGTAGTTCTCTCCTTCTGCCCGAAGTTTGCAGCTCTGATCGCCGCCATGCCCACCGCCACGATCGGCGGCGTGTCGATCATCCTCTATGGCATGATCTCTGCAGTAGGCGTGCGCAATATGGTCGAGAACCACACCGACTTCCAGAAGTCCAGAAACGTCATCGTAGCGGCTGTCATCCTTGGCCTTGCGATCGGCATCAACTTCTCCGGCCTCCTCGGTGCGAATATCAGCACCGGCGGCAACCTCCTCACCGGCGCAATCTCCTTCAAGATCGGCAAGATGAACATTGCCCTCTCCGGCCTTGCATTCGCCTCCATCG
>CACYDX010000012.1 GCA_902773255.1 Oscillospiraceae bacterium | reverse complement strand
TAATACCTTCCATATCTGTTCCTTTCCTCTGTTTCGTGTCAATGTGATCGGCAGGGGAGAGCGAAAATGATCAGCAGTTTATATTATAAAATTATATCATTTATAGCAGCAGGGGACAACATTTAATAAATCAAATAAAAAGCAGGAGCATCAAAATATGCTCCTGCTTCTGTTTCAGTTTATATGAGTTTATACGATAATTCAGATCAGGGTCCCTTCTCTAAAAGCAGTCACAAAGCCCGGCAAAGCGGGTTTGTGACTGAGACGACGAACAGCGGAATGGTCGAGCCTGTTCGGTCGAAATCGAGCGACGGCCCGAAGGGCCTGGTCCTCTGGAGGAATTTCGGGTCAACCGCGCGGCTGCAACAAATTTCCGGATAACAGGACCGAAGTGAATTGTCTTTCATTGAAACCGAACTGTTTGGGAGAGCGGGAGAGGGAATTCACATCATGCCGGTAGTAAAGAAATCTTCATTGTCCATTATGGCGTCCGGGCAGTTCATGAGCTCGGTGCGGTCCTCACGTCAGGCAAGCCCGGCCAGCAGATCCACTTCGCCGGCATCAGCGGCAGCCGGGAGGAGCACGGTGCTTATAAGGATCACCGCGCAGGCGAGGGCAATGTGCCGGACAAACGGCATCCTGCAGTGCTTTTTCCGTATACCGTCCATATATGTTCCTTTACTCTGCCCGGTAACCGAAAAGGTCGCAGGCAGAGCGATCATGCAACAGTAATACTATAGGATGAAAAGTCACAAATAAAACCTTAAAAAGTTAAAGGATCCGCTTATTTTGCCGCGAGCCAGTCCTCTTTCGTCATCAGGCTGACATGCCCGGTCCTTTTCTCCTGCATCAGCGGCACATCCACATTCTCCGTTTTCCACTGATACTTAAATCCGCATTTCTCCTGAACGCGCTTTGATTTATTGTTGCCTTCGTAATAACCGATCCAGACCTTCTTCATGCCGAGGTCCTCAAAGGCATGGCGAAGCATCTCCCTGACGGCCTCCGGCATAATGCCCCGGCCCCAGAAGGGCTTGCCGAGCCAGTAGCCCAGCTCGCATTCATCGTCCCGGTCGGTCATGTCGGTATGGCCGTTCAGCTTCAGCTCTATCGCCCCGATGGCCCTGCCGTCCTCCTTCAGGCATACGGCATAGGCCTCCCTGCCGTTGAAAACGTTCCGGATAACATCCAGGCTCTCATCCAAACTCTGATGGACAGGCCATCCGGCTATCGGCCCCACAGCGGGGTCGCTTGCGTATGTATAAAGATCCTCCGCATCACTTTCTTTCCAGCGGCGCAGGATCAGCCGTTCCGTTTCAAGCATAATCTATCCTCTTCATTTATGACTCAGTGCTGTTCTGTATGTGCTGCGTTTTGCCTTTAAAGTTATAGAAGAACAATGCCAGCAGGATCAGCACATAGCCGATCGCCTTTGTAATACTCAGACCTTCTCCTGCTATCGTGATGCCCATGATACTCGCCGTCAGCGGATTGACCACCGTGAACACAGCGGCAGTCTCCGCAGGTACATATTTCTGCCCGACAGGCTGGAACGCGAAGCCGAAGCAGCTGCATACGAGCACGAGCAGCACCATCATCAGCCACTGGCCGCCGGTCTGCGGTAAAGAAAACTGCCCCATGATCAGCGAGACGATCAGGCTCAGGATGCCCATCGTGCCGAGCTGGACGATCCCTATGGCGACAGGGTCTGCATCCCGGCTTACTTTCTCCGTTGTAAGTATGCAAGTCGCATATGTCATCGCCGCGAGGATGATAAGGAATATCCCAAGGCTGCCGCCTTTCACATGGCTCTGGGCGACAGAGAGGAACCCCACCCCGATAACGGCGAGCATGGCGCAGAGCATGGTCTTCCTTTTTGGCATAGTCCTTGTCAGCACTGCCACATAGAGCGGCACAAGGACGATGGCCATGTTCTCTATCAGCGAGCTCACGCCCGTATCAATCAGGCGCAGGCCGTACATCTCAAAGGTCATGCAGACGGTATAGAGCACGCCAAGGATAATGCCGCCGCGCAGACTCTCTTTCGTACATCCGGCCAGCTTTTTGAAGAAGACCGCTCCGAGGATGAGAAAGGCGAGCGTGAATCTTACGGCGAGGACACTCATCGGCATCATGCTCTGCAGCAGGACTTTTGAAAACAGAAATGATGTGCCTCTCGCGATGAACACCGCGATCAGCAGTATTTTGGCTTTAGCTGCATTCATTTGATATCCGCCGTTTTCTTATTCCTTCATTTTCTCCAGCCAGCTGCGGAGCTGCTGCTCCGTCCAGCCGTGGGCCGCGAGCCCCTGTATCGTCCATTTATGCTCCGGGAACTCAGCGGCAAATCTCTCCACCCAGTCCGGCATGCCTCCAACCGGCCTTTCCGGCTGCGCCTCCTGTTCCTGCTGCGGGGCTTCTTCAGCTGCAGCTTCCTTGTCAGTGGCGTTTTCGGCCTCATGGAAGTTCTGTATCAGCTGCGCTATCCCCCTTGCTATCCAGAAAAGCCCCGAGAGCTGTCCGGAGGACATCCCGCCATGCGCATATTTTTCCACATAGGGCCTTGCGTCATATGTCAGGGGAACGCCCGAGACATCCTCGAACTTCCGGCAGACCATCTCCGCAATGGCGTATTCGTGGAAAGGGAACTCCTTTCCGGAGCATTCCTCTTTCATATCCAGCCACATAAAGCGGTCGCCCCGAAGGCCCCACTGCTTCGGTTCCTTTTCAAATATCACGGAAAGATCCTTTCCCATCGCGACAGCACCTCTGTCAGAAAGCCTGAGATGATGTCAGTATATCATCGGGGAGGAAAAACAACAACAGGAACACGAAGAAGGCGCAGCGCACTTTAGTTCGTGAAGGCTACAGGGGGAGAATTTTATAAAGAAACTGTGTTTTAATGAAAATAACAGGGGAGCGGTCCTGCTGCAGAAGGGACGCAACTGAGAAGATAAATCGTTTGTTTGGCTCTTTTGAAAGAATGCTTTTGAATCGGTCTGAAGACAAAAAGGGATATTTCCTTTTTTACTCTCAGAATCAAAAAGGTATATATATATAGAATTCTTTTAAAAGGTCAAACGTATGGAAAAAGGCGCAAGCGCCGCCTTTTTCCATACGTTTTGAACTGAGGATGAATGGAAAGATGTAAAGAGGAGGGTTTTATGAAGAACCTGTGGAAATATAAAGATAAAGACAGATTCGGAGCTGAAGACCCGTTTGAGGCATGGCCGGAATGGGAAGATCTTCTGAATCATGACGGGCTGCCGGAGGTGGACGCGATGGATCTCAGCCTGCTGGAGCCGTCAGAGCTTCCGCCGGAACTAATTGGAGGAGTTCTTCGGCGAGGGCATAAGATGCTGGTATCGGGCTCGAGCAAGGCCGGAAAGAGTTTTCTTATGATGGAATTGGCGGTAGCAGTTACTGAAGGTCTCGACTGGCTCGGTTTTTCGTGCATGAAGGGAAAAGTGCTGTATGTGAATCTGGAAATTGATGCCGCGAGCTGTATTGAACGTATCAGGTCGATATATAAGGCAAAGGGGATCGAACCCAAATATGCGGAAAACCTGCTGTTATGGAACCTTCGCGGCTTTGCGCGGCCGATCGACGAGCTTCTTCCCCACCTGTATCTGAGGATGTGGGATGAGGATATCGATGCTGTGATAATCGATCCGATATACAAGGTAATAACCGGGGATGAGAACAGTGCAACAGACATGGCGGCTTTTTGCAACCACTTCGACAGGATATGCCAGGACACAGGAGCATCCGTGATCTGCTGTCATCATCACAGCAAAGGAGCGCAGGGTTATAAAAGGACAATGGATCGTGCCAGCGGCAGCGGTGTTTTTGCCAGAGACCCGGATGCTCAGCTTGATTTGATCCAGCTGGAGTTACCAAAGGATATTGATGGCACGATCGGAAATACTACTGCCTGGCGGCTTGACGGTATACTGCGGGAATTCCCTCCGTTTGAACCGGTCAATATCTGGTTCGATTACCCGATACATAAAGTGGATACGGAAGGACTGCTTGCAGATGCTGTCGCAGAGGGGAGCGCAGGATCAAATCTTCTGAAGAGTTCAAAACGCACTTGTCAAAAAGAGAGGAAAGGCCGGCTTGACAAGTCATATCAGGCTATGAGCAATGGTAAGCCTGTGAAAATCAGCGAACTGGCAGCTCATATGGGTGTTACGCAGCAGACAATACGGAATTATATCAAAGACAGGGAAAATGAATACTGGTGTGAAAACGGTCTTGTGGGACGCCGTGAAAAGCCGGCAGAGGAAGCAAAGGAGGCATGATATATGAGCAGAAAGAAAACAGATAACGGGGACAGAATCCGAAACCCTATGTCATCGACCCGCTGAGTCTGCAAAGTGCCTGCAGCCGGCAGGAGAAGAACATGGCTGATATTTTGCCGCTGAGTGCAGAAGGCCATGATCGCAGGCACGAACTCCCCATTGAGAGGCTTTTTGATACAATCACATTTTGCACCCTGAAAGGCCGATTTTGCACCCTTCTGGGTGCACCTTTAATTGATAGCGCACCCAAGGCAGAAAAAGAGCGCCTCCGTGGTTTGGAGACGCTTCATGTAAAACTATTAAAGTCGAATCTCTTTTAGTAATTCCCATGTATCACCATCAATGCAAATTGACTGTTTGTCGATCTGCTTTGGGCAGAAAGCCTCGTTATAGTTGAGGCAGGCATATACCGCCTTCGGATTTGCCGCCGTCATCGCCCAGAAAGGATACTTGATGATCACCGGGGTATTGGCTCCGACACCGATTTCCAGATAGAGTGTATGCAGTTTTTCATGTCTTCGGATGAATTCCGCATAGGCCGCTGATGCCTTATGCCAGCCCTTATCCTCTACAAAGGAATCATCGGCGCGAAGGTTCATGATCATGTCTGAGCCATCGTCCGGGCATTCTGGAACCAGTTCTGTCGGTATTTTCATGGAAACGCCGCCTTGCGGAATCTGGTAGACCCCGTCCGCATCCATGACAAAGCCCTGGATTTCCATTGCCTGCATGACCCATTCTTTATTATCGTAGGTCTTCTGATTTGCGGGATTTACACTCTGGAACAGACCGTAGTCTCCCTGCGTATAAAACAGGCGCTTCTTGTCAAAACCAGCTCGCTGGAACTGATGGTCCACGTTTGTGGTGATGACAAAGTAATCTTTACCCTGCACCAGTGCCAGTAGCTTCCCGCATACATCTTTCGGCGGATCAATATAGCGATTATAGTAAATGTGCCTTGCCCACCATGCCCAGCGTGTTTCTTCATCCGGGAACGGATAGAATCCGCCGGAGTAAATGTCCTGAATACCAAACCGGGCAGCAAAGTCTCCGAAGTATTTCTCAAAGCGCTCTCC
>CACYDX010000011.1 GCA_902773255.1 Oscillospiraceae bacterium | reverse complement strand
GGAAGCCGAATTCCCTCGGAAATCGTTCCCGGAGTATTATCCTGCGGCCTGCAGCATCTTCTGAGAGCATCGAAGCATTACCTCGGTATAATAATCGAAGTCTGCGTCGGACATTTCTTCATCTTCCAGTGCTTCCATCTTTTCCGTTAACTCAGCGTATTTGGAGATGTAATTCATGTATTCCGAGAGCATGCTCGTCGTATCACTGGAATTCTCATATTTCTGCATAAATGCGACATATTCATCAACAAATGCCTCATAGGAATCCATGGCTTCCTTTACACCGGCACTTACGTTCTCGCTGCTGTTATCGTGCTCACCGTTGCTTTTATCCGTTTTATCCGCAGACTCGATAATCTTTTCGTAATCGCTGTTGTAACTGTATTTTGGATCGCCGGATTGCAGCAGCATTACACTGTGAACCATGTGGGTTTCGTCATCATACCCGAAGGTGACATCCATTATCAGGTCGGCATCTTCCAAATGAGAACTCTTTCCGCGACCGGAATAGTGCTTTGCCGGCAATCCCGCCAGAGTTGTCTTTTCGGAATGCGCCTGCTTCACGTCATGCACCTCCATGCCGTCCAGATAGGAGTCATATGCCTCATCCAGTTTTGAATAGATCTCGTCCGATGAAAAGCTCACATTGTCAAATGTGTTGAACTGCAGCATCACGCGGTTGTCCTCGTCTTCCGCAAACAGCTGGAGCGAGTCGTCCGGAGTATTATCATCATCGAAATAATCGGGGACCGAATATCGAATTCCACCAACTTCATGGTCGTTATTGGTTTCTTTATCAAACCCGTTTCTTTCTTTTTTGGAAGAAACGGAGTCGGATGCCGTTTCCTTTTTATAATCGGAAGAAATGTCGACTTTGTCACTGTTGCCCGCGGCAGACCCTATGATTCCCAGCACAACAAGGCCTGCGATCAGCCAGAACCACCATTTTTTGTAAAATGGTTTTTTGGACGGCCTGTTTTCAAAAGCGGAACTTACAGGAGTCGAACCTACTTCAAACGGCGAGGAAGTTTGTTTCGTGGTATAAGAAGTGTTTCCCGTTTGTCTCGGTGTACGGTATGCCGGTTCTTCCGGCGTGGAAGTACTGTTGTCGGAGGATACTTCCTCATAGATGCCGCCGGTGGTTTCCTCAACAGGAAGCAGCGGTTCGAGTTTATATCCGCATTCCGGACAGAATTTTGTGCCGAAAACAGGGGTCCCGCATTGAGGGCATGGCTCGGAAAACGATGTTCCGCACTTCTGACAAAAGCGGCTTCCCTCGCGGAGCGTCGCGCCACAAGAAGGACAATACTTTGCCATAATTCTCTCCTCATTTCTCATAGTGTTTGATTTAATTATACATGATGAGATTTCACATGAAAACTACTTTGTTCGCAACTGTGGGCAGTCATGATGATCCCAAGAAACGGACCGTCAGGGACGAAAGGGAGGGATCGTGCGTATGAGAATCAGGATCTGTCGTGGAAAAACTGTTCCGATATAACACAGGGAACTCATTTTGTGGTATACTCAAGTTGTGCTTGAGTCATGCTCTCAATAACAGATTGCTGTTAAAAACAGCCACAGTCGTGTACGATGAACATGCAGAAAGAAACGGAAGAAAGGAGCCCGGAATGAGTATTGGATCTCAGATCGCAAAGAGAAGAAAAGAACTGAGCATGACGCAGCAGGAACTGGCGGAGTGTCTGGACATCTCCTTTCAGGCGGTATCCTCCTGGGAGCGGGACGAGTATCTGCCGGAAACAGAACGGCTGAAGCCGCTGGCTTTGGCGCTGAGCACCACGGTCTCTTGGCTCATGGAGGAAGTTCATGCGCCGGAACCTCACTGGGAGCTGCATGATGCATTGTATTCTCTGGAGAACATGAAGAAAAAGGTGCGGTTCACTGCTCAGGCAAAAAACATGTCTCAGACGTTGAAAGCATTAAAACAGATGGAGCAGTTTCACGAGGGACAGACAAGGAACGGCAAGGATAAGATCCCGTATATCCACCATCCTCTGATGATGGCATGCCATGCCCTCGCCATGAATCTGGATGACGATGATCTCATTGCCGCGATCCTTCTGCACGATGTCGTGGAAGACTGCGGTGCCGATCTTAAGGATCTGGATGTCAGCGACACCGTTCGAAACGCTGTTTCTCTGGTAAGTTTTCAAGAGATCGAGGGCATGACGAAGGCAGAGGCCAAAGAAAAATACTTTGCCGATATCCGGGAAGACCGAATTGCCGCCATGGTAAAGCTCATAGACCGGTGCAACAACGTCTCAACGATGGCAATGGCTTTTTCCAAAGACCGGATGATTCGTTACATCGATGAGACGGAACAGTATATCCTTCCCATGATCGATCATGTGAAACACACGTGGGAAGAGTATTATGATGCGGTCTATCTGCTGAACTATCAGATACGGTCCCTGCTGGAGACGCAGAAGCGTCTTTTATGATAAAAAAACGTTGGATCCAGGCTATTATGACATCAGGGGATATGGGAGACCATCGTAGATAGCTCTCACCCGGAAAGGTTAATTAAGGGTTTTACTATGACAAAGAAAAAGTTTTTAATGGCACTCGTTTTATTATTTATTATCTTTGCATTGTTCTGTGTTGTTTCAGGTTACGGATTATATCTGTTCAAACAGATCGACGAAACACTTTTGACGAAGATAGAAGGCTATTACTCACCAACGGATGATGATCTCAGCTGGATGGTTCTTACGATAGAATCAGGCGGTGGATCGATTATGGAGGAAGGTCCTGGCAAGCCTTATCTTGCGATCTATGATGCCGAAGCCGGAAATCCAGGTGTGGAAGGAAGAATAATCTATTTGGATGAAAACACCATAACCATAAAGATCGCCAGGCGGTTTTTTGAAAAACTGCCAGATTCTGAGTGGAAAACGACATGGCTAAACTCCCGATTGGAAATGCATTATACGAAGTCAGGGGATAGGTTGATTTTGGAAAACAACGGGAAAGAACTTGAATTCAGTAAGTGAGGCGC
>CACYDX010000010.1 GCA_902773255.1 Oscillospiraceae bacterium | reverse complement strand
CCCATATCCGGATACTGCCGCATAATAGAAAGCTTTGCCTGCATGCCGTGATCCATACTGCCGAAAAGATCGGTCTGCTCATAAGCACCGTTCCTGGTCATTTCCTCTACCGTGATCCTCGCGCAGGTATCCCAGAGAAAAAGATAAAACTCCTTTTTATTGTGGAAATAGTGGAACAAAAGCGCCTTACTGATACCTGCGGCTTCCGCGATCTCGCTCATGGGACTTTTCCTGTAAGTGTTCTGCGAAAACACATGAAAACCCGCATTCAGAATCAGCCGCTGTTTCTCCTGCGGCAGAGCAAAATATCTGGGATTCATCCTGCACCTCCATCAACCGAATTTCTTTTTCTCCGGTATATAGAAAGACCGTCCCTTTCCGCGACTTTCTGAAAGCCATGTTTTTCGGCAATGGTACGAGTAATCAATTGTTCCGGAACACATTCCAAAACGGCATCTTTTCCTTCTGATACTGCCATGGCAACGAGCTGATTGGTCAAATAACCTGCCATGCCATGTCCCCATATTTCTTTTTTCAGAACCCAGCCGATCTCCTTACTCGTGTCATCATAGTCATGATAGATCACATAGCCCATGAAATGATGGGTTTTGTCATCCACGGCCAGTATCCTGGCAGGTGCCGCCAATCCCTGGGATTTCAAAAAACGTTCCGTCTGTTCAGGAGTAAAGGGCGGCTCCAGGTATTTCATGACCTCCGGGTCGGAAAGCAAAGCGTGAAGGGGTTCAAGATCGTTTTGTGTGAAATTTCTGATATAGAAGCGATCATCCTTCACTATATGCTTTACGGAACTGTCGGTGATGTTCAGCTCTGTTCGGAAGAATTCCGGAAAAATGGTTCTTGGTTCATCGGGAGAAATCCATTCCAGATATTCCGTTTCTCCGTATTCCGTCATGCTGTCACAGACAGGATCAAAATCCTCCGGTACCTTCATATAAAAATAATACCCGAGCTCATAGACCTCTTTCCCTATCTTTGATGGAACGTCGGCAATGAAGTAATTCTCCTCAATAAATCCCAGATGGTCGATCTCCATTCTGACACCGGTCTCTTCCCACACTTCGCGCACAACCGCTTCTTCCGCCGTTTCACCGAATTTGATCCGTCCGCCGACAGAATAGAAATAGTCCGACAAATTGTTTCGGACCATCAGAATACTTCCATCTTTTATAATGATAGCTCCGACGCGGATGTTGATGATTCCCTCTCCGCAGGGAACACACATATCCGGAGCTTCATTTATGCACACCTTACAGGTAATGGTGCGGGTGTCACCTTTCTTAGGCCTGGCCATGTGGATCCCTCCGTTTATTGTGGATATGTTAATACAAAGAAACTATATCATATGCTGTTCTTGCTTTGCAACTTGATATAAAATTCAATAAATGGTATACTTATACATGCTTGACGGACGTTTCCATTTTTCATTTCGCACTCCGTACCAGGAACCAACTCTCACGACGTTTGCAGTGCTTTTCCGCTCTGCGCAAAGACAGAAAGGAGAAACAAAATGAAGAAAACCCTGAAACAGTGTATTTCGCTTGTTCTGACCGCAATCCTCATGCTCGGTATCGTGAGCATCAGTGGTGCTCGCAGCGTGTATGCAGCAGACCCCACCACCGATGCCCTGGTTGACGTAGAAGCCGGCCGCTACCTTGGTACAAAGGAAGACGGTGTCTATCGCTTTGTCGGCATCCAGTACGGCGTTGCCGAACGCTTTATGCCTGCGCAGAAGGCACCCGCCTTCGCCGGCATCCACACGGCGACCACCTACGGTGCCGCCTGCCCCACAACTCAACAGGCTGCCTTTCCCGGCGCGACGGAACCCCTGGTCACCTCCTACATGACCCCCAACGCCTACTGGGCTGAAAGCGAACAGTGCCTGTACCTGAATGTCTGGTCTGATTCTGCTAATGAAGTCCTCACAGGAGAGACTACGGAAGCTACCAAGCCCGTCCTCTTCTTCATCCACGGAGGCGGCCTCGCCACCGGCGGTGCCAACGAGCTGACCTACTACGACGGAGCCAACTTCGCCCGCAAGACCGGTGCGGTTTTCGTCTCCGTGAACCACCGTCTGAACGTCCTGGGCTACGGAAACCTCTCTGCCTACGGCGAGGAATATGAAGCCAACCTCGGTGAGAAGGATCTGGTTCTCGCTCTG
>CACYDX010000009.1 GCA_902773255.1 Oscillospiraceae bacterium | reverse complement strand
CTTACGATGGAGATCATGCAGAAGGTGGCGATAAAACACGGCCTTGTGTGCCTGCTGCACGAAAAGCCGTTTGCGGGCGTCAACGGCAGCGGCAAGCATAACAACTGGTCTATAAGCACCGATACCGGCGTAAACCTGCTGTCTCCCGGCGATACTCCGTATGAAAACGCACAGTTCCTGCTTTTCCTCGTTGCAGTCATCAAGGCAGTGGACGAATATCAGGGACTTCTGAGGCTCAGCGTTGCCTCTGCCGGCAACGACCACCGTCTGGGGGCAAACGAGGCGCCGCCTGCGGTCATCTCAATATTCCTTGGTGATGAACTCACAGCAGTGCTGGATGCCATCGAAAACGACAGTCCCTATATCGGAACCGAAAAGCGCCGCTTGCGTCTCGGAGCAGACGTGCTCCCGCGTTTCAACCGCGATACGACAGACCGCAACCGTACCTCTCCCTTTGCCTTCACCGGCAATAAGTTTGAATTCCGCATGGTCGGTTCCAATGATTCGATCTCCGGCGCAAACATTATGCTCAACGCAGCCGTTGCCGAGGCGCTGCGCCAGTTTGCGGACCGTCTGGAGAGCGGAGAGGGCGACTTTGATACAAGGCTGCATGAGCTTATCAAAGAGAACATCCGCGCCCACAAGCGCATTCTCTTCAACGGTAACGGCTATGACGATGCGTGGATAAAAGAGGCTGTGGAAGTACGTGGCCTGAAGAACCTGCGCACCACACCGGACGCCCTGCAGATGGTACTGCATCCGGAGAACGTCGAGATGCTGATACGCCACAGGATCTTCTCCGAGGCGGAGATACACTCCCGCTACGAGATATGCATGGAAAACTATGTCCGCACTGTGCGCATTGAAGCTCTTACCATGGTGGATATGGCAAGAAAGGAGATCCTCCCGGGCGTTATACGCTACCTCGGAGATCTGGCAAAAGGATTGAATGCGCAGAAAGAAGCCTGTCCGGAGCTGGAACTGAAAGCGGAAACAAAGCTCCTCAGGAAGCTTTCCGCTCTGGCGGACGGGATAGATGAAGCGATCGAACTTCTTGAAGGATCTATCCATTCCCGTGACGGTGAGGACATTACAGCACAGGCCTTCTTCATCAGGGATGAACTGCTTGACCGTATGGCCTCGCTGCGGTCACTGTGCGACGAGGCCGAGACTGTAACGGCTGCAGAGTACTGGCCCTTCCCGACATACGGCGACCTGCTGTTCGGCGTTTGAGAAAACGATAAGAAAGGACCGGGATGCGTTATGCATCCCGGTCCTTCATTCATATTCAACCGTTGCCGGCGGTTTTGAAGTAACATCGTAGAGCACGCGGTTCACGCACTGCACTTCGTTGACTATTCTGGCGGAAACTCTGTCGAGCAGTTCCCAGGGCAGGTGAGTGAAGTCTGCTGTCATGAAGTCTCTGGTCTGAACGCTGCGAAGAGCTACGGCGTAGTCGTAGCTTCGTCCGTCACCCATCACACCCACTGTCCGCATGTTGGTGAGTGCGGCAAAATACTGCCCTGCGCTTCGGTCCAGTCCCGCGGCTGCCATCTCTTCGCGGAATATCGCGTCTGCCTCCCGGATTATATCGAGCTTTTCCTTTGTTATTTCACCTATTACGCGTATCGCAAGCCCGGGACCGGGGAACGGCTGGCGGCTTATGAGCGTTTCCGGCAGTCCTAACTCGCGGCCGAGCTGGCGCACCTCATCCTTGAAAAGCATGCGCAGCGGCTCGATTATCTCCCTGAAATCAACATTATCCGGCAGACCGCCGACATTGTGGTGGCTCTTGATAACAGCTGCCTCACCGGAGCCGGACTCTATCACGTCAGGGTAGATCGTTCCCTGAACAAGGTAATCCACCGCACCTATCCTGTGCGCTGCCTCCTCGAATACTCTCACGAACTCTTCGCCTATGATCTTGCGCTTACGCTCCGGCTCGTCCACTCCCTTCAGAGCGGAAAGAAAACGATCCTCGGCATTGATTCGGATGAGATTGAGCCTGTGGCCGAGCGCCTTTTCAACTTCATCGCCCTCATTCTTTCGCATGAGTCCGTGATCAACGAATACGCAGCTCAGCCGATCTCCGATGGCTTCAGCCATCAGAGCCGCCGCTACCGAGGAATCCACTCCTCCGGATACGGCCATCAGTGCCTTACCGCTGCCTATCTTTGCACGGATCTCCTCTATCATCCGTGTTTTGTAATCCTCCATCGTCCAGTCGCCCGAGGCATCGCAGATACCGTAAAGGAAATTCCTCAGTATCTCCCGCCCGCGCTCTGTGTGCTGTACCTCAGGATGGAACTGCACGCCGTAAAAATTCCGCTTTTCATCACAGATCGCTGCGGTCGGGCATGCCGCGCTCTGGGCGGCTGCTGAAAAGCCATCCGGAAGCGCAGCAATATAGTCCCCATGGCTCATCCATGTCATGCTCTCGCCGCCGATGCTGGCAAAGAGTGCACAGCTGCCGTCGAAAAAGGCGGGGGCCTTCCCGTATTCGCGGGCTGTGTCCTCCTGTGCCGCCGTAACGCTTCCACCAAGCATCTGCGCCATCAGCTGGCAGCCGTAGCATATGCCAAGTATCGGAACTCCCAGTTCAAATACCTGCGGGTCCGGCTTCGGCGAATCCTCGAGATAAACGCTGCCGGGACCGCCTGTGAATATTATGCCTATGGGATCAAAGTTTCTTATCGCCTCTATGGACATTCCGTGCGGATGCAGCTCGCAGTATACGTTCTGCTCCCTTACCCGCCTTGCTATCAGCTGGTTGTACTGCCCGCCGAAATCAAGTATAAGTACCTTCTGCATTGCTTATTTTTTATCCTTTCATAGCTGCCGACACAAGT
>CACYDX010000008.1 GCA_902773255.1 Oscillospiraceae bacterium | reverse complement strand
GTTCAAAAAGAGATTCAAAGTCGACCCTGCGACCGGAAAGATCACGGTCAAGAAAAAGACAAAGAAGGGAACCTACAAGGTAAAGGTCAAGGTAACAGCTGCCGGAGACGCTAATTATAACGCTGCATCCCAGATCGTTACCGTAAAAGTCAAAGTCAAATAAGCGACATATATCAAAAGGAGGCCTGCAAAATTCTGCGGGCCTCTTTTTTAGTTGCACTTATTGTTGCTTGTTTGTATGCCTTAACTTGAGAAACGCGTTGATATTTGCTACCATAATATAGTCGTTGGACATCAAATTTTTATTGCTAGTGAGGTTTTGGAAAATGAGTGCTATAGAAAACTTAAGGAGGACAATCGACAATTTCTACAACGGCAGAATATTGAATGCGGTTGGAGCGTTATTTGTCATATACGCCTCCAAATTGCTGCTGGATGCATGTGTGCTTGGCTCCACTGAATGCTGGGCTATAGCAGCTGCTCTGGGCATATGCTTCTACTTTAAGCCGCAGATGTCAATAATACTGTATGCCATAGCATTGTTCTTTTCAGTAATGCATATCAGCGGGTTTATGGTGATCGTTCTTACAGTGATCACTTTGATCGTGATAACACAAGCGCACCCGACAGCCTGGGCATTATTTATGCTTCCGCTTGCTTTTATTCCGGGTTCGCCGTTCCTCTCTGTAGGCTTCACCATTCTGTTCTTCGGAATCTGCATGTATCTCAAATATGATGAGCCGCATAAAGCGGTCTTTTATTCAATCCTCTGGGGATCATGGAGTTTGTTCACATGTGACAGCGGGCTGCCGAATTTCCTGTATAAGGAAGGATTTAACTACAGGAAAGCTGAAGGCCCGATAGATGATATATTTGAGAGTTTCAATCCTATCAATGGATATAACAATATCCAGGCAGCCGGTTTCCAGAATTTCCTGATAATTCTTGGCATATTCGCATTGATTGGAATCGTTGCCTATCTGCTGTTTGTTAAGGTTCGCGTTCTCAGGACACTCAACGGCGATGTCAATGATGCTGTGAACTTCCTGCTTCTTATAATAGTGACCATTGCTGCATACGTGGCTATCAGCAAAATATGCAAGGTTGAAATGACTATTCCTTTTGTAAAGATTGTAGTCGGAGGTATTCTGGGATACATAATCAGCAGGCCGTGGACCGGCGTGGTTGCTCTCGAGATGGAGAAGCCTTCAGATCCGGGAAAAGCCTCTGCGGGAGTCACTGCTGTCAATGCAGGAGAGACATGGGATTCTCTTGCGGGGTATGACAGCACCAAGAAAGAGATCCAGGATATCATTAAACCTTATGTCGATAAGGCTGAGTACAACAAAATAGCCAGGGCAGGAATGAGACCTGTCAAAGGAATCCTCCTTTATGGCCCTCCGGGAACCGGTAAAACTACCATCGCGAGGATCATCGCGAATGAGAGCAAAATGAATCTCATACTTGTCAACGCAAGTGAGTTCATGTCGAAGTGGGTCGGAGAGTCTGAGAAAAACCTCAAAAATATATTCACACAGGCTAAGGCAAAAGCGCCTGCAATTATCTGCTTCGAAGAAGTTGAGGCGTTTCTCCGTAAGAGGTCTGAGACCGACAGAAATTATGAGACATCTATCATCAATGTCTTCCTGTCGCAGATGGACGGCTTCAATGAACTGAAGAACGTTCTCGTAGTTGCTACGACAAACAATCCGGAGATGATCGATGAAGCCGCGATGAGACCGGGAAGATTTGACAGGATCATCTACGTCGGTGCTCCTGATCCTGCCGGCAGAAAGGCTCTGTTCAACAAGTATCTCAAAGGCAAAGCTGAGCTCAGCGATGCAGATATAAACAGACTTGTCGCAAATACTGAAAGATTCACAGGTGCGGATATCAAGGCTTTATGTGAAGATGCATACAGAGACAATGACTTCGAGACTCTGACGATGGATATCCTTCTTGCCAAGACCGCGTCGATGCTTCCTTCATATACTCTTGACTTACAGGAGCGTTATGATCGCTACAGCAAGAAATTCGGACGTTCCACGATTGCTCAGAAGGACAACAAGGGCAAAGAAACCAGAAAACTTACCTGGGATGATATCAAGGGCATGGATGAAACCAAGAAGATTCTGCAGGATAAGATTGAGAGCCCTATCAGGAATGCCGAGAAGTACAAGGAATTTGGCATACCGGCTTCGAAGGGTATACTGCTCTTCGGCCCTCCGGGATGCGGAAAGACTTTCTTTGCTAAAGTCGCGGCTGATGAGAGTAATGCCAACTTCTATGTAGTTAACGGACCGGAACTGCTTGGCGCAGGTACAGGTGAATCTGAGAAGAATCTGAGAAGAAAGTTCAGGGATGCGCGTGAGACAAAGCCTTCGATCATTTTCTTCGATGAGATAGATGCCATTGCCGGAAAGCGTGGCAGCAATGACGGTTCGGTACGTATCGTCAATCAGCTCCTTACAGAAATCGATGGTATGGATTCTCTTGACGGAGTTATGGTCATAGCAGCTACCAACAGACCGGAATCGCTCGACAGCGCTCTGATGAGATCGGGAAGATTTGATACCAAGATCTATATTCCGCTGCCTGACAAAGCATCCATAAAGGCGCTTCTTGAGGGCAGTCTTGAGCCGATCCCTTACAGCGCTGATCTGGATGTGCTTTCAGAAAAGCTTGACGGGTATACATGCGCAGATATCGTTGCTATAGCCAATAAAGCAAAAGAGATTTATGTAAAGCGTCAGATCCTCAAGGGTGAGGGTAACGCGGAAAAGATCTCCACAGAAGATATCCTGGCTATTATCGACAAGGTAAAATCCAGCGTAAGTCCGGAGGAACGTGAGAGATACGAATCCCTCAAATCCTTCGAGAGCATTCTGTAAGCATACGGTTCAGAAAACCGGAGCATTCCTGAATACACTAAAGAAACGATTGCAGAGAGCCCATTTCTTCAGGGCTCTCTTTCATTGGGAGCTTTTTCTTTACAATTATGTAATGAAGTGCTATATTTCGTCTTGATGGACGGTATCCGCGTTTGCGGAACAATACCATCATATAGACGAAGAACATATCAGGTAGAGCTGCATCTGTACGGCGCGTATCCGCTTGTGAACGCGACCCTGCGGCAAATAAGCTTTCTGTTGTTGTCCTTTTATTATATGAAATGTCCATCCGCAAGCCCGTGGCTATGCGGTTTTTATTTTATCCGGCGCCCGGAGCGCCGAAACGAAAGGAGCATTTCGATGACAAGAGAAGAAAAGAATGCTCAGATCAGAAGAGAGGCTCGCGCGACTGCGATCCTGTTCTGCATCTGTTTCCTGTGGCATGTCGGATGCGCATATCTGCTTTCCGGCACAGGAGCCACGGTGTGCGGACTGCCTCTGTGGTGGATCCTGAGTACACCGGGAGTATTCGTTATAGCGGTAGTCGGTGTTGTGATACTGCTGAAAAAGGTGTTCGTGAACTTCAGCCTCGATGATGAGTC
>CACYDX010000007.1 GCA_902773255.1 Oscillospiraceae bacterium | reverse complement strand
CCTTCCACACCCAGTCTCTAGTCTTGCAATCAATGCAATAATATCCATAAGTCTGGTGCAGTATTGCATATAAATATGATTTCGGGTACTTGCCTCCCATTTTGATCCACACCTTGAAATAATTGACGAGATCTTCCTTTGTTGCTTTTTGATTGTAGCGAAACTTTATGGCGTCAGATACACTCTCATTATAAACGGACCAGTCATCTATTGGCAGTACTTTTTGTATAACTTCGTAATCATCCGTTTCTTTAATCTCCGGATGCTCAAGAATCGTTCTGGCTGTCGGCTGAAATAGAATCGAAAACATTTCCTGTTTTCCGCCCGGTGCTATCTTAAGCGCAGTCATCAGACATCCTTCAAACAGAATCTGGAATATCAGAATCGGCAACACTATGCACAGTGTTTTTTCAAATATCTTTTTTCTTTGCATTGCGATAAGTCCAATCATCGCAATTATAACTATATATATTCCTTGATTTTTAATAAAAGGTACTGAGATCGAGCACGCAAGCATTTTAGCAAATGCTTTTCTAGTGCCCTGATTAAAGTATTCATGTATAGTGCAACTAAAAACAGCCAGAATAGTTGCAAATAGGTTATCTTTCAATATGCAGGAATTAAAGTTTCCCAACATTGGATTGAGTATAAACCAAAGAAAAACTATACTCCATACGAACGGTTTTATGTGTTTTCTGAAATACACAAGTACATAACTCCATCCAAGAGCATTTAAACAGGTTATACTACAAGCAGCCCAATACATCCCCCAATTAGGATGTCCCAGCTTCAATCCCAGTTTAATAAAAGTTCCGATAAAACAGGTGAGCAGAATTGGATGATGTCCTGTTATGTAATGCCCTTCATAAATGATAGGACTCAGACTTCTGGCCCTGGTATCCATTCCCATAGCCTGTTGGATCATGAACTGAGTGCCGCCGGATACTACTCCCGGGTACTTTGCAGTCGCAAAAAACAATCCTGTTATCAGCAGTGTAAGAAACACTTTAATACCAGTATATCTATTAAAAAAAGCATAAAACTTCCGGCTTATATAATTGTTTTCGAGTATTTCCTTTTGTCTTGTATCAAAAAAACCCCGAATCAACAATACAAGCATGAAAAAGAAAAAGATATCAACCACAGATACCATTAGCATTGTTGAAATTGTCGGCTCACCGGTATGCTTTATACAATACCCCGCTAAACACGACAGGCCAAACAGTGCAGATGCAAGAACCAAAGATGCCTTCCTTTGTTTTACCATATTCACTTTTCCTCATCTGTGCAATTAATGTGACTGATTAAAACTGTCTGCCCTTTGATGAGCAATATTATCTGAGTTCATCGATATACTTGCCGTCCAGTACATCCTTGAGATACTGGCCGTACTGATTCTTCTTCATCGTCTCGTAGGTGGAGAGTACTTCCTCCCGGCTGATCCAGCCGTTCAGATAGGCGATCTCCTCAAGGCACCCGATCTTTCTGTGCTGGTGCTGTTCCATGGTCTTGACGAAATTGGTGGCGTCCACCAGGCTCTCGTGCGTGCCGGTGTCGAGCCATGTAAATCCCTGCCCCAGAAGTTCCACATGCAGCCTCTTCTCTTCGAGGTAGATCCTGTTGAGGTCTGTGATCTCATATTCGCCGCGCGCCGAGGGCTTTAAGGACTTGGCGTATTCCACGACCTTCTCATCATAAAAATACAGACCGGTCACACAGTAATTGCTCTTTGGCTGTGCCGGCTTCTCCTCTATGCTGACGGCTCTCCCCTTCTTGTCGAATTCCACAATGCCAAATCTCTCAGGATCGTCGACATAGTAGCCGAAAATAGTGGCGCCTCCGCCGTTCTCCGCATTTTCAACCGCCGCCTTCAGTCTCTTCTTGAGTCCGTGCCCGGCAAAAATATTGTCTCCGAGCACCATTGCCACCGTATCGCCGGCAATGAACTCCTCGCCGATCATAAAGGCCTGGGCCAGTCCGTCGGGACTAGGCTGCGCCTTATAGGAGAGCGTTATGCCGAACTGATGGCCATCGCCCAAAAGGAGCTGAAACCTCGGAAGATCCTGCGGCGTAGAAATGATCAGGATCTCGCGGATTCCCGCGTTCATGAGTACCGACAGCGGATAATAGATCATCGGCTTATCATATATAGGAAGAAGCTGCTTGGATGTAACCATTGTCAGCGGGTAGAGTCTGGTTCCGGAGCCTCCGGCGAGTACGATCCCTTTCATTGTGTCCTCCATTCTTATTCTGCCAGATCACCATTACGTTCTATTATAAGAAATCCTGATTAATAAGGCAAGATGCCCCCGCCAAACGGTGGGAGCATCTTCAGTTTCATTTTGGATTTCTGTATCCTATCTTTGCCGCGGTTTTCTCTCTGTCACAGTTTTCCATCGCGGTCCGTCGGTACGTCATCCGAAGATACAGTAGACGGCCAGCACGAGCACCACATACGCGATACACGGCAAAATATTCATAGAGATGATCTTTCCTTCGTTCCCCGTCGCTTCCGTCGTAGAGGAGACAGCTACCACGTTGTGAATGCAGATCATATTTCCGATCGCACCGCCTGCCATCTGGAGGGCGATCATGGAAGCTGCCGGGAACCCCAGGATCTGCGCGGTCTGGAATTCCAAAGGTCCGAACATGACACCGGATACGGTGCAGGAGCCGGACACGAAAGCGCCGAAGACGCCGAGCGGAGGAACGATGAAGGGGAAGGCCTTTCCGATACTCGCCACGATCGTCGTGCTGATCTGGGTGATCATGCCCTCAAGTCCCGAGTGGTTGAGGCCTGAGCCCAGCATGATCTGTACCATTGCGATTCCGCTCACCAGCGCCATCGCGATCGTCAGGACCTGCTTTCCCGTCGCTCCGAAGACATGATCGATATCCTCTCTCGTCAGATTCTTTCTGTTTGCCAGCATTGTGCCGATGGAAACCATGATAAAGGGCGTCAGTCCCGGATTGTAAATGAGGGCGAAGTCATAGTTGAGGCCCTCGACACCGAGAATATTCTTCACATGGATCGCCATGGAGTTTAAGAGCGCGCGAAGACCGAAGGCCGGTATGCGGGTAAGGAGCAGGGCGACCGCAATGATCAGGTAAGGGAGCCAAGCCTTGAAGAGCTTTCTTCGGCTTACGGATCCGAAGATCTCCTTGGGCATGATCACCTCGTCGTGCTCGATATCGTAGAAGT
>CACYDX010000006.1 GCA_902773255.1 Oscillospiraceae bacterium | reverse complement strand
TTTGGAATAGATGCAGGTTCCCAACCAGCACAAAACGCCCGGTGCAGCCGCTATCACAAAAGGCCGCCAGTTAAAACTTTCTCCGTCTATAACGTTAAGACAATTAAACAGGATGATAATGAAAGCTATGAAAAAGCTGACAGTTGTTATCCTTTGAAGAATGCTGAACCATTTGGGATAAGCCCAGACAGGAAGATGCGAGCATTCTGAGCATCTGCAGGTCAAATGGATCCTGCGATATTTTTTTCTGCTCGTCTCATCTGCAATTTTCGTTATCAGATCACTTGTGTTTTTGCTGAGCTGTCCAAGCGCTTTTTCTTTTCTGCCGTTAATTGTTTTCTGCCTCAGTGCGCCTTTGTCAGAATAGGCTGATTCTGCTTTCACAGAATGACTCACGGTGTTCTTTTTCCCGCATTTTTCGCAGACAAACTGCACACGGTAAGGGATCTGTGCGCTAAGGTTAAACTGCCTGTATATTCCGGCCATTATCCTCTATTCCTTTCAAAAACAAGTCAACAATTTGAATTTGCCCGGTCTGTCAACAGCTTTTACAGCCCGGTTTTCTCCTCAAGAGTATCGGAACCGCCGCAGTTCGGGCAGAATGCCGTAAGTCTGTTGAACTGCGCTCCGCAGTTCTTGCACACATATATCGCCGGAACTGTTCCGGAGGCGATGTCTGCAGCAGCAGGCTGCTGATCTGCGGGAGAAGCCGGCTGTCCGGGAGCTGCGGCTGCCGCGCCTTTCTTCCCGGCCTTGCTCTTAACAACAGCCGACACACCGCCCACCACAGCTGCAATAATTGCCCATTTCAGTGCGTTGCCTAATGCGGAAGAGCCTGAGGACTTGTTCGGATTTTTCATTATCTGAGTAAAATGGATACTGTCCACCACCTGCTTAAGCTCAGCCTCTTCTTCTGAAGTCAGCGGTCCGTCATATGAACGGATGTTGCACTGCACCATTATTCCATTAACGATCGTGGAGTACAGCATGACATAAACGGTACGGCCACCGGATGGAACAGTACCTCTGGTGTAGAAATATTTAATATCGCCGTTCTGATAGATCTCTACGCTGTCCGCTTTCATGCCCAGCTCCTGAACGGTGCTCTCCCATTCCCTGCCAAGTTCCTTCTTGATCTTCGAATCCGAGTAGTCGTTAAGGTTATATATATTTTTATAGGTCTGCCCCTCGAAGACGGTCAGCACCATCTCGGTCGTAAAGTCGTCCTTTGAGACTGCGTTCAAATAGACATTGCTGTCCACATATGTCTGCATAAGCTGCTCCTGTTCAGCTTCACTGAACAGCGCCCAGCTCTCCGGTGACTCGCTTTTGTCACGTGTAAGGACATAGTATCCGTCAGGTATGGTCACAAAGAAATAAAACTCATCGATGAACAGCATTTTTCCTGCCATTGCGGATATTGACATAAGTGCGACCAGTGCAATGACGAATATAAGCGTAAATACTTTTTTCATGGCTTTCCCTTTCTTTTATTCCTCACCCATCTTCACAGTAAGATCACGCAGACTTTTATCATACTGGGCTTTCGTTATAGTGCCGTGGGCGAGGAATGTATCGAGCAGCTCCTTCTGCTGCAGATAAAGCAGATGCTTCTTCTCATCATGGCTGAGCGCACCAGATACAGTTTTCCCATGCTCTTTGTTCATTAGTGTATTCTCTCTCCCCGCGGTTGTTCAAAACATTTTATAATATACAAATGCCCCTTTAGTCAAGATTCAAACCCGGGCCGGTACATATTTTCAGGCAGCAGGAACGCCTTTTTTAAGTGATCCCTGCCTGATCGGGGTCCGGTCCTGTATGTTGAATCAGGGCAAAAATCCCGTTATAATGGGGAAAAAGGCAGAAACCTTTATTTCGGAGGTGCATTATGGAGTTTTACTGTTCCCGGTGCGGAAACCGGACAGGCATGGAAACAAGAAAAGCCCGCTGCGAATGCGGCGGTCTATGGAAACTGGGTTTCACACCGCCGAAGTTTGACCTCAAAGATATCGACCGCGAAGAGTGGAGCATGTTCCGCTATCGCAGGTATATGGCGCTGCCGGATGACAGCTGGCGGGGCATCACGCTTGGCGAGGGGATGACGCCTATAGTGCCGCTCGACGGCGACGTTATGCTGAAGATGGACTATTTCATGCCCACGCTCTCCTTCAAGGACCGCGGGGCAGCCGTTCTGGTGGCACACTGCAGGTCCATAGGAGTGGATAGCGTGGTGCAGGACAGCAGCGGGAACGCGGGCAACGCCGTGGCTGCCTACTGCGCTAAGGCCGGGATAAAATGCGGGATATTCGTGCCGGAGGGGACGAGCCTCAAGAAGATCGATATGATACGCGCCCACGGGGCGGTATGCATCGTTGTGCCCGGATCCCGCGACCACTGCGCGGACGTATGCAGAGAGAAGGTGGAGAAGGATGGCGTATACTACGCGAACCACGTATACAACCCCTTCTTCTACGAGGGCACGAAGACCTATATCTACGAGGTCTATGAGCAGCTGGGCAGGATACCGGCAAACATAGTCGTTCCTGTGGGGAACGGGACACTGTATATCGGCGTGATGAAGGCGCTGGAACACCTGCTGGAGTCCGGATGCATAGAGAGGATGCCGCAGATCATAGCGCTGCAGGCGGAAACATGCGATCCTCTGCTGCAGGCTGCAGAGCAGGGCCTTGCGGAGCCGGCGGAGGTCTCACCGCAGCCGACAGCCGCCGAGGGCATCGCCATAGGAAAGCCGATGCGCGGGGCGGAGATACTGGAATATGCCAGGAAGCACGGGGTGCGCTTCGTGCACGCGCCGGAGGAGAGGATCCCTGAGGCGAGGGCCGCCCTGGCAAAGAAGGGCATATACATAGAGCACACGACGGCCGCCAACTATGCGGCGTACCTGCATTACTGCGAGCTTTACGGCCCGACGCCGGACACGCTGATAACCATGTGCGGAGCGGGACTTAAATCGGATCATTGACGTCGTCGCAAGCTTCATATCACTCGCCCCGCCGCGAGCGGCAGGTCTCGACCATTCCGCTGCTCCTCCTCTCAAAACTGAACCCACTTCGTTGGGCTTCAGTTTTGCATTTACGGGGGATAAGATCCTTCGTTACACTCAGGATGACAGACGATGACCGGATCTCAGGGAACAGGTAATAGTGAAGAAGTAATAAGTGACAGAAGAATCTGTATGTGATATAATCGTTTTCCGTGAAACAAATAATAAAATTATTATAAAGGGGCAGGAAACATGGACGACATAAACAAACTCAGCGACAGCCAGCTTGAAGGCGTTGCCGGCGGTATGATCTCCGAGGAGGAGGCTTTAGCGAACGCGCTGGCGCACGTGAAGCTGAAAGAGGACCAGGTGGATTTCATCAAAAAGGTGGAACTCGATTATGAGCACGGCAGAAAGATCTACGAGATCGAGTTCTTCAAAGGCGGATTCGAGTTTGAGTTCGATATTGACGCGGAGACCGGCAAGGTCCTTAAGTTCAAGAAAGAGCGCGACTGACTGTCCTCCTCGCGGACAGTATAAAAGGCAGGTGTGAAAACACCTGCCTTTTGTTTTTTCTGTCATTCTGAGTAAAACGAAGAATCTCTTCGCTAAGGCAGTTCGTCACTAAGGTTCATTCATCGCTTGCGCTCGAATTCACCAAGTTTCTGTTGTGGCCGTTCGGTTGACCCGAAATCGCAGATTTCGACCGAACAGGCAGATCCTTCGCTTCGCTGCACTCGCTCAGGATGACACGGATACTCAGAACGACCCGTTAAGAACTCATTTTGCCTCTTCGGCGCGGCGCTTGCGGCGGAGGCGGTTTATGCGCCTCTCAAGCTCTCCGCAGCGGATGAACTCGGCCAGTACCAGCTGGTCGAACACGGGGACGGTGCAGGAATAGAAGCCGAGTCGCTCCCTGTAGGCAGGGAGCAGCTCCTCCGGGAGCACCATGTATCCCGTTCGCATGGAGGGAGCGAGTGTCTTGGAGAATGTGTTGAGATAGATCACCCGCTCTGGGGCGAGCGAGGCGATGGTCTCTATCTGCGGCAGTGACACGGAAAGCTCGGAGTCATAGTCGTCCTCAACGATATAGGCTCCCCTCTCCCTCGCCCAGGCGGCGTATTCGCGGCGCTTGGCTGCCGTGGCAGTGACGCCGCTGGGGTAGCTGCGGTATGGCGTTACATGCAGCACTCCCGCCCCGCTTGCGTCAAGGGCTGCGGAGGCAATGCCGTCTTCATCCATGCGAAGGCCCTCGCAGACGGCTCCGTTTGCCTCGTAGACCTTTCGTATCGTTTCATAGCAGGGATATTCCTGCGCATAGATCCTGTCACGGCCAAGCAGCTGCACCACGAGGCCGTAGAGATATTCAGCTCCGGAGCCCACCACTATCTGCTCCGGGCGCACATGCAGGCCGCGGCTCCGCAGTAGATATTCCGCGAGCTCCGCCCTGAGCTCTTCGCAGCCGCTGCCGGGCGAGCGCATGAGGATACGTTCGCCGTAGTCCGAGAGCACTCTTCGCATCACTTTTGCGAGTACAGAGAAGGGAAAATCCTCCGGCATGTCCGCAAGGCTCATCTGCGGGATCGTGGCCCTGACGGCTGGGGCCGCCGCGGGAGAACCGGGACCCGCATAGAAGCCGCTGCGCTGCCTTGGCACGGCATAGCCTTCGTCGGCAAGGAGGGCGAGTGCATGCTCCACCGTTATGAGGCTGAGGCCCAGCTCCTCGGCGAGCTGGCGCTTGGAGGGGAGCCTCGTCCCGGGAGGATACGCGCCCTCTGCTATGTCCTGCCTCAGCTGGCGGTACAGCTGCAGATAGGCGCTTTCACGGGAGCTTTTGTCTATCGTGTATTTCATCCGGGTCTCCGTCTGGTCTTATATTATTTTATCAAACTGGTGATATCCATAAGATCAGATCTATTGTATATTACGGTCAGACAGCTTGTCAAGGAGGGGACCGGCAGTGAATAACAAGCGTGTGGATATGAAGAAGCTTTGTCTGGCGGCGGTGCTGATGGCGATGAACATCATAATGAGCACCAGCGTGCTGAGCATACCCGTGCCCGGCGGGCATATGTACCTCAACGACGTTATCATTTGCACGGCGGCTATCCTGCTCGAGCCTTTCTACGCATTTCTCGTGGGCGGCGTGGGTGCTTTCATAGGCGACATGCTCTTCTACCCCGCGCCCATGTTCGTCTCCCTCGTGACGCACGGATTGCAGGCAATAGTGATATCGCTGTTCGTGCACAGGTTCTTCAGGGAAAAGAGGGTCCCGGGTTCGATACTCGGAGCGCTCGCGGGCCTTGTGATCACCGTGGCCGGCTATACCTTCGGCCGCGCGTATATCTACGGCACGCCCGAATATGCGATACTAAAGTTCCCCTTCCAGGTGATGCAGACGCTCGTCGGCGAGGCAATAGCGCTCCTGCTGTGCTGGAAAGCGGGCATCGTGAAGCTCTACGAGAAGCAGATGCGGAAGGCCTGAGGCGTTTTTTAACAGAATAAAAAGTTCCGGAGAGAAGATGCTCTCCGGAACTTTTCTGTTTATTTGCCCTTGTTTATTTGCCGTCGGGGAAACTGGTAAAGGCTCCCTCCTCTTCCGCGGGAAGTCCGTAACACTCCTTTGCGTCCGCTATCGCTCTGATCATAAAAGTCATGTTGCGGGCAAGGTTGCGCATGGTCTGGAGCCCCTCCAGGTCCTTCTCCACGTCCTCCGCGCTGAAGCCGTGGACCATGTTCCAGTAGGTGCTCGTGGCGATGGGCATGCCGCTGATGGAGAAGTATTTGTTGAGGACATCGAAAGAAGCGGAGTTTCCTCCCCTGCGGCAGCTTACCACCGCCGCGCCGACCTTCATCTGCTTTGAGAAGGACGAGCTGAAAAACATCCTGTCGAGGAGCGAGATCAGTGCCCCGTTCGGTGAGGCGAAGAAGACCGGACTTCCTATGACCAGTCCGTCTGCTTCCTCGAATTTCTTCGCGGTCGCGTTCACCAGGTCGTCATCGAACACGCATTCCCCGTTTTCACTGCACCGCCTGCAGGCTATGCAGCCGCGGACCGGTTTATTTCCGATCTGCACCAGCTCTGTCTCTATACCTTCCTTCCGGAATACGGCGATCATCTCTTCGAGCGCCCTTGCCGTGCAGCCGTTCACATGCGGGCTGCCGTTGATAAGCAAAACTTTTGACACGGTATCCTCCTTTAACTTAATAAAAAGTATACTGAACTGTTATTCCTCCGCGAAGTCCGTATCCATGGCGACCTGCAGCGTATATTCCGGGTACGCCTTCTGGACATCGGCGATCACTTCGTTGTATACCGCCCGGCGGTCCTTCGCATCGAAGCTGATGACGATATCGAAGCGCATGGTCTTCTCCTCTTCGGTGATATAGAAGCCGTGCATCTGCCTGACATATTCATGCGCAAGCACGATATTCTCCACCTGCTCCCTCGCCCGGATGACCTCCTCGTCCTTCGTGTTCACCGAGTAGACCCCAATGGCTGTCAGGATGACCTGATGCTCTTTGTATACCGTCATCTGGATGTTGCGGATGAGCCTGTCCAGCTGATCAGCCGAGTAAGTATCCGGCACTTCGATATGTACGGAGCCGTTCCACGAGTCAGGGCCGTAGTTGTTCAGAACAAGGTCATAGGCCCCCTGCACGTCCGGAAAGGACAGGACGGTCTCCCGGATGCTTTTTGCAAGTTCCGCATCGTTTCGCTCGCCGAGGATGCTGGAGATGGTCTCCCGCAGCATCTCAAGGCCCGATTTGATTATAACGAGCGAGATCACCGCGCCGAGCCATGCCTCCAGCGAAATATGGAAGATGAGGAATATCCCTGCGGCAACGAGCGTTGACGCCGAGATGATCGAATCGAGCGTTGCGTCTTCCCCGGAATTGACCAGGGAATCAGAATTCACCTTCACGCCCACGCTCTTCACATAACGCCCGAGCAGGATCTTCACTACCACCGCTACAGCCACGATGATCAGAGAAATGGTTGTATATTCCGGGGTCTCAGGGCGGATGATCTGCTTTACGGACTCCACGAAGGACGTGATGCCCGCATAGAGCACGATCACCGAGATGATCATGGCGCTCAGATATTCGATGCGCCCGTATCCGAAGGGGTGCTTCTTGTCCGGTTCCCTGCCGGCAAGCTTCGTGCCTACGATGGTGATGAGAGAACTTCCCGCATCGGAGATGTTGTTGACCGCATCGAGCACGATGGCTATGGAGTTCGTAAGCATGCCGATCACGGCCTTGAAGCCTGCCAGGAGCACATTGGCGATGATCCCGATGATGCTCGTTCTGATTATCGTTTTTTCACGGGACGGTCCTGAAATGACCGTCGCTTCGGTATTGTTGATATCGCTCAAAGCTTATCCTCACTCAATGATCGCTTTTGCAAACTCTGCCGCAGCTGCAAGGTCGGCTTCATCCGGTTTGCCTTTGTGGATGCCCTTGAACTCACCCTTGCAGTGAAACTCGCGCACGTCCATGGCGATGCCGGCTTTGTCCGCCTCGGCCTTCACTTTCTTCCACGTGGAGTTGAGCATGGCTGCAGAACCGAAATTCACGATCCTTCCCACTTTGTTTTTATCGAGGGAACGGATGAAATCGCGCACTTCCGGATCGATGCTGAAGGCATAATACGAATTGCCGAGGAAAAGTACATCGACCGTTTCATCAACGGGGGTGCTTATGGGCAGCGCTTCCGCGCCGACGGCTGCTGCGACCGCCTCGGCGAGTCTTTTTGTGTTGCCCGTCTTGGTATAGTATCTGACTGCAACTGTCATGTTTCCGGCCTCCTCTTACAGTGCGGCGATCACCGCTTCACGGACCGCATCCATATCGTATGTGGGCTCGAAGCGGGCGATGACCCTGCCTTCACGGTCGATGAGGAACTTGGTGAAGTTCCACCCGATGTATGTCTTGTCGCCGTACTGCCTGTTGTTCATGTCGGCAAACTTTTTCAGCATGGCGCTCTTCACGCCTTTTCCGAAGCCCTCAAAGGGCTTTTCGGAGGCGAGGAATGCGTAGAGGGGATCGGCAGTCTCACCGTTTACGTCGATCTTTTTGAACTGTGGAAACTCCGTGCCGAATTTCAGCGTGCAGAAATCGTGGATCTCGTCATCGCTGCCAGGCGCCTGATTGGCAAACTGGTTGCAGGGGAAGTCCAGGATCTCAAAACCTTTGTCCTTCAGCTCCCTGTACATCGCCTCAAGAGGCTCGTAGTGCGGGGTAAATCCGCAGCCGGTGGCCGTATTCACGATGAGCAGGACCTTGCCCTGGTACTCCGAAAGGCTCACGTCATTGCCCTGTCTGTCCTTAACGGTGAAATCATAAACTGTGTTCATAGCGTTCTCCTTCTTTTCATTTATTCTTTTCTGTAACCCTGTGTCTCCAGAAGTTCATACAGCAGCTCATAAAGCTGCCGGGCCTTTTCCTCCGGAAGGTCGATGCAGCTTCCGACTTTCAGCGGTACGTCCTTCGCCTTTTCCTGCAGCGCCCTTCCTTCGTCCGTAAGCGTGATCTCCACCACGCGGTCGTCCTCGCGGGAGCGTCGCCTTTCAAGGTATCCGGCCTGCTCCATCTTCTTGAGCAGAGGAGAGAGGGTGCCGTTATCGAGCATCAGTTTTTCGCCGATCTCCGTTACCGATACTCCGTCCCTTTCCCAGAGCACCAGCAGGACTATATACTGCGTATAAGTCAGTCCCAGCGGTTTGAGCCAGGGCGTATAGAGGCCGGTCACGTTCCTCGCGGCAGCATAAAGCGGGAAGCACAGCTGATTTACAAGCTTCATTGCCTCATGATGATCGTATTCCATGGTTCTCCTCTCCATTTATATTTGATACAAATATATATTATCAAATATATTTGCAATAGTCAACACCCAGGACTTAAATCTGCATCCCGTCGGCTTTTTTTCAGGCTGTGTGTTTTCTGTATGTGCAGAAGCAGTAACGCAGGCCGTTCTCCTCCTGCCACTCACCGGCTTCACAGTCCCAGTCCTCAAGTTCATCGAGGTTCGGGAAGAAGCTGTCCGACTCCGGAGCCAGATCTATCTTTGTTATATGCACAGTATCCAGAAACGGGAAAAACTGACGGTATACGCTCGCACCGCCTATAACAAGGCATCGCGGATGCTCTGCCGCAGCCGCAAGTGCCTCCTCTGTACTGTGCACCACCTGCGCGCCTTCTATCTCGAGATCCTGCCGGGTGACAACTATATTACAGCGTCCCTTCAGAGGTCTGCCGCCGGGAAAATCGCCCAGGGTACGCCGTCCCACGATCACCGCCGCTCCTGCAGTAAGTTCGCGGAAATGCGCCCTGTCGGCCTTCAGGACCACAGGCTGGGTGCCGTTTTTACCTATGCCCCAGTCGGAGTATACCGCAACTATCGCCTCCATAATGTCACCCTCCTCAGACCGCAACGGGGATCTTCGCTGTGAACTCGGAATACTCGTAGTTTTCCACCTTGAAACTGTCGCGTGTAAAGGCGTAGAAATCCTTCACCTCGGGGTCGATGATGAACTTCGGGGCAGGTTTCGGCTCGTTCGCAATTATCTCCTCTATCAGCGGGACATGGCGATCATAGATGTGCGCATCAGCTATCACATGTATGAACTCGCCCGGCTCAAAGCCCGAAACCTGCGCCATCATCATTGTGAGCACCGCATACTGCACAACATTCCAGTTGTTTGCAGCGAGCATGTCCTGACTGCGCTGGTTCAGTATGGAATTGAGCCTGTTGCCGGAGACATTGAATGTCATTGAGTATGCACAGGGATAAAGCGCCATCTCGCTCAGATCCGCGAAGGTATAAATATTGGTCATGATGCGGCGGGACGCCGGATTGTTCTTAAGGTCCCAAAGCACCTTATCCACCTGATCCATATCGCCCTCCGGGTAATGGTGCTTCACACCGAGCTGGTAGCCGTAGGCCTTGCCGATCGAGCCGTTTTCATCAGCCCACGCGTCCCACACGCGTGCGCGGAGATCGTGAACGTTGTTGCTCTTTTTCTGCCAGATCCACAGCAGCTCATCTATGGCACTTTTCCAGTAGGTGCGGCGGATGGTGAGGATAGGGAACTCCTCCGAAAGATCGTAGCGGTTCACTATCCCGAATTTCTTAACGGTATGTGCGGGGGCGCCGTCCTCCCAGCGGGGACGCACCTCACGGTCAGTATCCCAGACTCCGTTGGTCAGTATATCGCGGCAGTTCTGAATGAATATCTCATCGGCTTTGCTCATGGAAACACCTCTTATATCAGGAAAGTCGACTTATTTTATCACAGGCTCCGCATCAAAGGCAAGGGCGGAGAATATGCTCTGCCGCTATACTTCCCATGATCGAAAAAAAGATGAACGCATGCGCTTTTATCCGCTATGCGTTCATCTTTACAGCTCTCAAAAGGAACAACGGCGTTGACGCGAAGCTTATCTTCTCCTCATCGGACCATACCCGCCGCCAGATCCCTTCGTCAGCCTCCGCCTGCAGACCGAGCGCAGAAAGCCGCTCCAGATCCCAGGCGGGGCGCCGGACGCCGGAGAGAGGAAGACGTCTTGCAATATCGTCCATAACATTGAAGTCCTCGCCCTCGCCGCTGAGGTTCTGATCCCATATCCCCTGCTCGGCGCTGGCCGCCCTGTCCTTTTCATAGGCCGCCTGAGCCTCGTTGTCAAAGAGGTAGGCGTACCAGTTTGCGTCAAAGTTGAGAAGCAGGCCCCCCGGTTTCAGAACCCGCGCCCACTCGGCGTAAGCCCTGCCGGGGTGCGGCAGGTTCCATGTGAGGTTTCGGCTGATCACGGCATCGAAGCTCTCGTCGGGGAATTCGAGCGCCTCGGCGTTCATTTCCATAAAGTTTATTGCGCCGGCAAGTTCGCCGGCGTTTTCCTTTGCCTCGTCGAGCATGGCGGGAGTGAAGTCTATGGCCGTGACATCGCAGCCCAGTTCGCACAGGAGTATGGCGAAGAAGCCGGGTCCGGTGCCGGCATCAAGCATGCGCAGACTGCCCGGATCTCTCGCGGGGAAGCGGCGCATGAGCTCTTCGCGAAGGCAGGTCTTCCACTTCAGGCGCTGGGCTGTGCCCAGTTCAAGGCGGTTTACCTCCGAATAGCCCGGAGCGCGGCCTGACCAGTATTCTCTGTTTTCCTCAAGTATCGTTTCTGGGGACACCGTAGCTCACCATCGGGCCTTTCTCGATTATGTTCAGCGATGCGGTCTGGTAAAGCAGAACGCCGTCAGCCGGGGCGAATTCCGTAAAGAGACTGCGTCCGAAATAGTCGCGGATCTCTCCGAGCTTCTCGCCCTTCACGAAGCGGTCGCCCGCCTTTCTTTCAGGATACCAGCAGCCCGTGCATGGGGCGTCGTCGTTATATTCATAGAGCTCCTGCTTTGGATAGCTCACGCTCTCCCCTTCCAGTACGCCGAGGCAGCGCAGGATGTTGCGCACATCGGCCTTGTCCGCCTCGATCTCCTCGCGGCTGAACAGGCTGAGCTGACCTCGCTCGATGAGCACGGAGGGGATGCCGTTTACAGAGGCAAGGTTATAGGCCCCGCCCGTGCGGCAGCGGGAACGCACGACATATTTCACGTTCACGCATTCCACCATGCGCTTAGCTGTCTCTTCGGCAGGAGTATCTCCAACGTAGTAACAGTAAGGCACAAGAGTCTCGTAGCCGTCGCCGCAGTGCAGGTCGATATACGCATCTGCATTCTTTATGAATACCTCAAAGAGCATATATGCCAGCAGTTCGGACTCGCTGCCCTGCGGATCACCGGGGAATACCCGGTTGAGGTTCTTGCCGTCTTCAAACACCCGTGACATGGTGCGGTTTTCAAATCCGGAGCGGTTAGCCAGAGGCACGATGATAACATTGCCGCAAAGCCGGTCCGTATCGAGTTCGTTTGAGAGCTCTATGGCTGCCTGGATCCCCACATACTCGGCGTTGTGGATGCCGGCAGTGACGAGCACCGTCGGCCCCGGCTGATTGCCGCAGAGCAGCACATGAGGTACATGCAGCTCAGTGCCCTTCACGTGGATATGGTCTTTTACTGTCTTTCCAGGCAGCAGCTCATGCCCGGCGATCATCTTCGCTCCCATTCCGGCCTCCTGATCATTTTTCTGTAAGGTAACATGAGGGCACCCGCACCGCAAGCCCCCCTGGGGGATACGCAGGCGGAGCCCGAAAACCCCTTGCAGCGGTGCGGGTCTTTTATCCGCTTTCAGATATCCCCCCAGGGGGCTTCCGAAAAAAGGCGCGTTCAAATATAATTGCGTACAGTCACTCGCGCGGTTTTAATAAGAAAGCCGCAACCGCCTGAGGGGCGGTACAGAGTGACCGGAATGAGAGGGAATTTATGGAACCGATCAAGCATCGCGTGGAGCATTACTGGTCTCACAGGGCCGAGGGTTTCGAACTGCAGCGTCTGCGCGAATACGACAGCGAGAAACGTGACAGATGGCTCGCTGAATTCAACAGATACCTGCCTCAGGGAAAACCGCTGAAGATACTGGACATCGGCACCGGCACGGGCTTTTTCGCCTGCCTGCTGGCGGCGGAGGGACACGAGTGCACCGGGATAGACTTCACTCCGGAGATGATAGACCATGCGGAGCACATGTCGGGCGTTCTGGGGCTGGATGTGCAGTTCATGCTGATGGACGCGGAGGACCCGGAGTTTGAAGATGAGAGCTTTGACGCGCTGGTGACCCGCAACCTTACCTGGACGCTGCCGCATATCGAGAAAGCCTACAGGGAATGGTTCAGGATCCTGAAGCCGGGCGGAGTGCTCATAAACTTCGACGCGGACTACAGCGCTGCCCTTGAGGATGACGAAGAGCACGAGCTGCCGGAAAACCACGCGCACAAGCTGGTGCCTGATTATATGAAGGCTGAGAACGACGCGATAACCCTCGAGGTGGGAGCCTATCACCAGCCGAGGCCCCAGTGGGACGTGCAGCTGCTGGTGGAGGCTGGCTTTGAGCGCATGACGGTGGACATGAGCGTATACAGGCGGATCTACGCCGAGGTGGACGAGTTCTTCAACCCCGTGCCGATCTTCACGATCGCAGCGTTCAGGTAAGCCTGCCAGAAAGCTTCATTTTTTTAATAAAACCCTTAATTTATATCCCCCGGGGGGGCTTCCGATGCATTTTTCCGATGGCTATAATTTAGCCATAAGAGAATTGCCGAAAGCGGCAATACAGGAAAGAAAGGAAAAATGATGATGAAAAAACTTCTCGCACTTCTGCTCGCGCTGTGCATGGTGCTGGCGCTGACGGCCTGCGGCCAGAAGGCTGCCGAGCAGCCCGCGGCCTCCGCCTCCTCCGGCACCGGGACCGCCGCCGCTTCACAGCCTGTACAGTCTGCAGAGCCAAAGTTTCTGAATATGGCGGTCAACTTTGCCTATCCCAGCTTAGATGCCCATAAGGACTACTATGGCTGGTATACCCAGATCTACGGCGTGACGGAGACCCTGTTCAGGATCGACTCCGACATGTCCGTCAAGCCCCTTCTGGCAAAGGATTCCAGCGTCAGTGATGACGGTCTGACCTGGACCTTTGTTCTTGCGGACGCCGTTTTTTCCAACGGCAATCCTGTCACCGCCGATATGGTGGCTCGCAACTTCCAGCGTCTGGTCGAAGTCAACGGGCGCTACGACGACTGGGCCGACTTCAGTTTTGAAGCCAAAGACGAGAAAACCCTCGTCATAACTACACCGGCCGTCTTTCCTACCATGCTCGTTGCGCTGACGGATCCGGAGTTCGCAGTCATGGATCTTGACGGCACGACTGACTTTGACAACGCTCCCGTCGCTACCGGCCCCTTTGTGATCAAATCCTTCAAGCCGGAGGGTGACGTGGAGGTCGTTCGGAACGACAACTACTGGAACGGTGCGGTAAAACTCGACGGCGCCACCCTCTACTACATGCCTGATGCCGACTCCAAACTCATGGCCATGCAGGCCGGTGAGCTCGACTGCTACACCAGCGTGGACGCAGCCGCGCAGGAGATCTACGAGAGCGATCCCTCGTCCTACGTGCTCACGGTCATCCCCGGAACCCGTATGCAGTTCTACGTGCTCAACGAGACGCGCATGAGCGACAAAGTCCGCGAAGCCGTCAACCTGACAGTTGACTGCGAAGCCATAGCCTCCTACCTGAAAGGCACGACCTCCGCAGCTGTCGGACCCTTCATCGCGTCTGCGCCGTACGGCCAGGTGACCAAGCCCGCTCCCGACCCCGTAAAGGCTAAGAGTCTGCTCGAGGCGGACGGCTACAAACTCAATGCCGACGGTTACTATGAGAAGAACGGCAAGGTGCTCGAGCTGAGCATTGCGCATTACAAGTCCCGTCAGCTGCCCGATCTCGCTGTCCTGATGCAGGATCAGCTCAAGAACGTCGGCGTCAAGGCTACGCTGGTAGTTCAGGAAGATCCTGACGCCGGTTATGTGGCTACCGGCGACTACGACATCGCGCTCTACTGTATGATCGCAGATACGGGCGGCGATCCCTATTACTGCGTTGACGCCCTGTATCGCCAGAGCGGCAAATGGGCCAAGGCCGGCTTCCCGACCGACGAGACTGAAAAGCTTATCAACAAGCTCCAGTTTGAGACGGATATCGATCAGCGTGCGGCCCTGGCAAACCAGATCGTGCAGATGAGCATCGATACCAATGCTTTCGGCTACGTCGGCCTGTTCAACAAGGTCTCTGTCGCCAGACCCGGCGTCACGGGCTTCTCGGAGAACATTCCCTTCGACTTCTACGGACTCACGGCTGACACAGACATTAGCTGATAAAAAACAATACAAATGATCTGATGGGGCCGGTGCGCGACGCCGACCCCATCCCTTGATATCCTGACAGAGAAAGGTGGGAGCTGATATATGGCAAAATACATAGGCAAACGGCTTTTGCACCTTGTGTTTATAATGATCGCCGTCAGTTTCCTCACGTTTTTGCTGATGTACCTCTCCCCCGGCGACGCGGCTGCCAAGAAGCTGAACGCGCAGGGCGTGGCCGTTTCGGAGGAGATCATAGAAAAAACCAGAGAGGAAATGGGACTGAACCGACCCTTCCTCGTTCAGTACGGCGACTGGGCGCTGAAGGCGCTGAGGGGCGATCTGGGCGAATCGTACAAAGACGGCTTCGCCGTAGCGGGAAAGCTTGCCAAGGGCCTTCGCTACACATCGATCCTCGCTCTGACGAGCCTTGCGCTGGCCTTCCTCGTGGCGCTTCCGCTGGCCATACTCACAGCGCTGAACAAGGACAGCCTGCTCGATGATATAACGCGGCTTTTCAGCTTTGCCGGAAACTCGCTGCCGAACTTCCTCATATCGGTGCTGCTGATGTATTTCCTCTGCGTGAAGGCGAAACTGCTTCCTCTGACGGCAAACGAGAGCGTGAAAGGGCTGATCATGCCCTGTCTTGCTCTTTCCATCCCCATATGCGGGCGCTTCATCCGGCAGTTCAGGGCTGAGTTCCTCGAGCAGCTGGGCAGGCCATACGTTTCCGGTGCAATGCTTCGGGGCGTGAAGCAGCGCTATGTGCTGGGGAGCGTGCTGCATAACGCATCGATCTCCATCCTCACGATCGTGGGCCTTTCGATAGGCACGCTGCTCGGCGGCAGCGTGGTGATAGAGACCATCTTCCGCTGGCCCGGGCTCGGCAAGCTCGCGATGGACGCGATCACCAACAGGGACTACCCCGTGATACAGGGCTTCGTCCTTTTCACATCGACGGTATACGTCGTGATCAACCTGATCATTGACATATGCTACAGCTGGATCGATCCGCGGCTGCGGAAGAACGGAGGCGGCTCATGAAGAAACGCATCAAGACCGCCGCCCACCTCCGCAGACGGCTGATAGTATTTCTGATACTGGCGGGCATACTGGTGGCGATAAGCCTGATCGCTCCGCTCATATGCCCCAACGACCCGAACGAGACATCGGCTGCCAACATGAACAAGGCGCCCTGTGCGGAGTATCCCTTCGGGACCGACCGCTACGGCCGATGCATCTGCTCGCGTGTGCTGATGGGGGCGAGGACTTCCATATTCTCCGCCGTGGCTCTCGTGGGGCTCACGTTCATCTTCGGCACGGTGCTCGGCCTGCTGGCAGGCTGGTACGGCGGCGCGGTGGACACCATCGTGATGCGGCTGGCGGATATAATGCTGGCGTTTCCGCAGATGGTGCTGGCGATAGCCGTGGCCGGCATACTCGGCGGCGGCATGGGCAACGCGATGCTGGCGATGGGCATCACCGGCTGGACTCTGTACGCGAGGCTGGCCCGCGCGCAGGTGCTGGCGCTGAAGGAGGAGCCCTATGTCCATGCGGCAAGGCTTTCCGGCTGCAGCGCCTGGAGCATTATGACAAAGACGCTGCTGCCCAACATGCTGGGTCCGATGCTCGTTACTGCCGCCACACAGATAGGCGTAATGATGATAGGCATTGCGGGGCTGAGCTTCCTCGGCATAGGTGTTACGGAGCCGCATGCGGAGTGGGGCAGCATGATCAACGGCTCCCGCGCATATCTGCAGCTGGCGCCCTGGGCGGTGCTGGCGCCGGCCATAGCCACGATCATCACCGTTATGACCTTCAATTACCTGGGCGACTGCGTGCGCGACGTGCTTGATGTGGGGGTGGAGAGATGAGCGATATTATCCTTTCCGTCTCCGGCCTCTCCGTAGGCTACGGAGAGCGCCCCGCCGCGGCGGACGTCTCGTTCGACCTGCAGAAGGGCGAGATCCTCTGCCTCGTGGGCGAGAGCGGCTGCGGCAAGAGCACGGTGCTCAAGGCCCTGATGGCGGCGCCCGAGATAAAGCTGCTGTCCGGCTCGATAACGCTGGAGGGCCGGGTGATATCCGACCTGCCCGCCAAAGAGCGGCGCAAGCTCTGCAGCGACAGGATGGGCATCGTCTTCCAGACGCCCGAGGCGACCTTCAACCCGATACGCAGCTACCGCAGGCAGTTCATTGAAACGCTGAAGAGCCACGGGATCTATGACCGCTCCGCATTTGACAGTCAGGTGGCAAAGGCCTTTGAAAAGCTGGAGCTGAAAGACTGGAAGCGGGTGATCGCCGAGTGTCCCTACGCGCTCAGCGGCGGCATGAACCAGCGCGTGGCGCTGGCGCTTGCCCTGCTCCTTGAGCAGGAGATCCTGCTTTGCGACGAGCCGACCAGCGCGCTCGACGCAACGATACAGCTGCAGGTAGCTTATGAATTCAAGAGACTTCGAGATAAAAACGGCGTCACCCAGATCATCGTGACACACAACCTCGCGCTGGCGCGCTTCCTTGCCGACCACATAGGCGTTATGTACGCGGGCAGGCTCGTGGAGCTGGGAAAGGCCGAAGACGTACTGAGCGATCCGCACCATCCGTATACAAAGAGCCTGATGGAGGCAGTTCCCAAACTCGACGGCGAGATGCCGGTGGGCCTGCCGGGCAGCCCGCCCATGACAGGCCCCTCTGAAAGCGGCTGCGAATTCCATGACCGCTGCCCCCTTGCGAAAGAAAACTGCAGCTGCAGGGCATACGCCATGCAGCAGGTGGGAGACGGGCACTTCGTCTCCTGCTGCGACGGAAAGGAGGCTGCGGAATGAACGTTCTTGAAGGGAAAGGAATAACCAAGCGCTACCACCAGCAGAACATCACGGTGGATGCCCTGCGGGGAGTGGACTTCCGGCTTGAGGACGGCGAGATACTCGGTCTGGCCGGAGAGAGCGGCAGCGGAAAGAGCACACTCCTGAAGCAGATCGCGGGTCTTGAGACGCCTACTTCCGGCACTATCCTGCTCCACGGCAAAGAGCTCGGCTGTAGACGCACGAAGGAGGAGTTCCGGGCAATGCAGATGATCTTCCAGAACGCTCCGGCCTCTTTCAACCCCCGCCGCACCATAGCGGACTCGATCAGCGAGTCGGTGCGCAGCCTACGGGGCAGGGATGCAAAGATAGACGAAGCGGCGCTGGCTGACCTCGTCGGGCTCCCCGAAGAGCTGATGCAGCGCTATCCGAGGCAACTCAGCGGCGGGCAGTGCCAGCGAATGGCCATAGCCCGCGCGATGGCTGTGCATCCGGAGATACTGCTGTGCGACGAGATAACCAGCGCGCTGGACGTCTCCTCCCAGGCGCAGATCCTGCGGCTGCTGGCGGATATCTGCCGCGACAGCCACACCTCGGCCATCTTCGTGTCGCACGATCTGGCCGTTATCCGCTGCCTCTGCGACCGCGTGATGGTGATGAAAGACGGCGCGCTCGTGGAGGAAGGAAAGGTGGAGCAGGTGATCCATTCTCCCCGTGAGGAGTATACGAAGAAGCTGGTGGACTCCGTCCTCCAGATCTGACGGTAATATTGTGCATATCCTATAAAACAAATAGGAATTGATGTGGTTAAATTTATCTAACTAAATTTTCATCAGATACTTGCAATGTGATTTCAATTCCTATATAATGACTATGAAATAAAAAGAAGCCGGCCGGTCCGGGAAAGGATAAACACCATGAAGAAAAGCTACAAGATCGAGGTGGACTGCGCAAACTGCGCCAACAAGATGGAGGATGCGGCAAAGAAAACGCCCGGCGTGAAGGATGCTGTCGTGAATTTCATGGCGCTGAAGATGAACGTTGAGTTCGAGGAGGGCGCAGATCCCAAGGCCGTTATGAAGGACGTGCTGAAAAACTGCAAAAAGGTCGAGGACGACTGCGAGATCTACCTCTGATACTGAACACAGGATGATAAAAATGCGTATGATTACGGTCATACGCATTTTTCAAAGGTGATATCATGACGAAAAAACAGAAAAAGATGCTTTGGCGCATCATCATAGCAGCCGTGCTCATGATCGCGCTGCACTTCGCCGTGGAGGCCTTCGGTGACAGAGTGCACGAGCCGGTATGGTTCTTCCTTTACCTCATCCCCTATCTGACCATAGGCTATGACATCCTGCTCAAGGCGGGCAAGGGCATTAAGAACCGGCAGGTATTCGATGAAAACTTCCTTATGGCCGTTGCCACGATAGGCGCGATAGCGATCGCGCTCATCAATAAGAGCGGAGATTATACGGAAGCCATCGCGGTTATGCTGTTTTACCAGATAGGCGAGCTGTTCCAGAGCTACGCCGTGGGAAAGAGCCGCAAGAACATAAGCGCGCTCATGGACATCCGCCCGGACTATGCCAACGTGGAAGTTGACGGAGAGCTCGAGCAGGTGGATCCGGACGAAGTGGAGATCGGCACGGTGATAACCGTGAAGCCCGGTGAGAAGATACCCATCGACGGCGTTGTGGTGGAAGGCGTGAGCACGCTGGACACAAGCGCCCTCACAGGCGAGAGCATCCCGCGCGAGGTACGGCCGGACGATGAGGTGATAAGCGGCTGCATCAACCTGGACGGACTGCTGCGGCTTCGCACAACGAAGGAATTCGGCGAATCCACCGTATCGAAGATACTGGACATGGTGGAGAACGCCACATCGAAGAAGTCGCGCTCGGAGGCTTTTATCTCCCGCTTCGCCAGGATATATACCCCCGCTGTCTGCATCAGTGCGCTGGCGCTGGCCGTACTGCCGCCGCTTTTCTTCCTCATACGCGGACAGGCGCCCGACTGGGGCGACTGGGTCTACCGCGCGCTGACCTTCCTCGTTATTTCCTGCCCCTGCGCGCTCGTTATTTCCATACCGCTGAGCTTTTTTGCGGGCATCGGCGGGGCGAGCCGCGAGGGCGTGCTCGTGAAGGGTTCGAACTACCTTGAAGCGCTTTCAAAGGCTCAGACCGTGGCTTTTGACAAGACGGGCACCATGACCAAGGGCGTTTTCGAGGTGAACGGCATCCACCACAGCAGCATGGACAATGAAAAGCTGCTCGAGCTCACGGCCCATGCGGAGATCTTCTCCACACACCCGATCGCCCGCAGCATACAGAAGGCCTATCTCGAAGGCATGCTTTTCCGCGAGGACGGAGAGCCCGTTGAAAAGAAAGATGATCTGAGCGGGCGAAAGCTCGACAGGGAGCGCGTTTCTGACGTGAAGGAGATCGGCGGGAACGGCATCACGGCGATCGTGGACGGCATGCATCTTGCAGCGGGCAACACAAGGCTGATGGACAGCCTGGGCGTTCAGTATATAAACTGTCACGAAGTCGGGACGATCGTGCACGTGGCCATTGACGGCAAATATGCCGGGCATCTGCTCATATCCGACGTTATCAAGCCGACGGCGAAAGAGGCCATCCGCGCGCTGCACGACGCAGGCGTCACCAAGACGGTGATGCTCACGGGCGACGCAAAGAATGTGGGCGAGGCCGTTGCGCAGGCGATTGGCATCGATGAGGTGCGCGCGGAGCTGCTGCCTGGCGACAAGGTGACCGCGGTGGAGGAGCTGCTGGCAGCTAAGCCGGAGCGCTCGGTGCTGGCATTCGTGGGCGACGGCATAAACGACGCGCCCGTGCTCACAAGGGCTGACCTCGGCATAGCAATGGGTGCGCTGGGCTCAGACGCGGCGATCGAGGCGGCGGACGTTGTTCTCATGGACGACGACCCGAAAAAGATCGCGCTGGCCATACGCATTGCGAAAAAGTGCATGCATATAGTAAACGAGAACATCATTTTCGCGATAGGCGTGAAGCTCATATGCCTCGTGCTCGGAGCGGCGGGCGTTGCCAACATGTGGCTGGCGATCTTTGCGGATGTGGGAGTGATGGTGCTGGCGGTGCTCAACGCGATACGGGCCCTGTTCACGAAGAATCTGCGGGCATGAGCGAAGAAAAGGCATTATGGGACGCCCTGGCTGGAGACTATCAGGCGGTATTCCGGCTCGGGATAAACGATTATAACGCGGGACTGCTGCGCTTCTTTCAGAAAAACGGAATGATCCGTCCGGGCTGCCGCGTGCTGGATATAGGATGCGGCGTGGGAAAGTACGGGACTTATCTTGCCGCGCTGGGCTGTGACGTGACGCTGACGGACATATCCGGCGAGATGCTGCGGCGCGCCGCAGAGAATATGGCAAAGTTCGATACGCCCCAGGCGCTGTATGAATGCGACTTCAATGAAGTTACAGGCGATGAGCCGGTATTTGCAGGCGGTTTCGATCTGGTGATATCCACGATGTCACCGGCCGTACATGATACGGAGACCGTGCGGAAGATGAGCCGCTTGAGCCAGGGCTGGTGTTTCCTCTCCCGCTTCGAGAGCTGGGAGCAGCCGGTACGTGACGAATTGATGCGTCGGATGGGCATTGAGCCGAGGCTCACGGTAGAAAACCTGGATGACGATATCGCTTCCCTTATCCGGGCCGTGGAAGAGGCCGGCTTCAAGCCGCTGCTGAAGCATGTGCGCTACAACTGGTCGGACAGGCGCAGTCCCGAAGAGATGGCTGACTATCTCTGCCGCAGATATTTCGAAGATAACGAACGCGAGCGGTATTGCTCCTCCGCTCTTGCGACGGCAAAGAATATGGCCGGTGAAGCCGGCTTTATCGAGGACGCGGTGAATACAACCGTGACCTGGATTTACTGGAAAACGAAGTAACAGAAAGGATCCTGAAACAGAAAGCTCTTTCCGTGACCTTTTATCACAAGTGCCGGGAGGGCTTTCTGCTTTTACGGAGGAAACGTGGACGCGAAGAGGAATGACCTGACGACAGGCCCGATAATAGGAAAACTGCTCCGTTTTGCACTGCCGCTCCTGCTTGGAACGCTGGTGCAGCAGCTTTACAGCACCGTTGACCTTATCTTCGTCGGCAATCTTATAGACAGCTCCGCCTCTGCGGCCATCGGCGCCAGCACACTGCTGATCACCTGCCTTATCGGTTTCTTTGGCGGTATGGCCGTCGGCGCGGGGGTGGTCATCGCGCAGAGCTACGGCGAGAGGGATCACGGCAAGCTGAAACGGGCGATCCACAATACGGCTGCTCTGGCCCTGACGGGCGGAGTCTGCCTTGCGGTGCTGGGCTGGCTGCTTGCGCCGGGATATCTGCGGCTCATACGCACGCCGCAGGAGATCAGCGCAAACGCGGCTTCCTATCTGAGGATCTACTTCCTGTCGCTGCCATCGATCGTGGCTTATAACTTCGGGGCGGGGATACTCCGGGCGCTGGGTGATTCCAGGAGCCCGCTCCTTGCGCAGCTCATCGGTGGGCTGGTGAACGTGGCGGCGGACTGGCTGTTCCTGCGCGTATTCGCCAACGGCGTAAACGGAGTAGCATGGGCATCGCTGTTCTCGCAGACGGTCGCCGCTCTGCTTGTGATCCGGAAACTGCGGCATTCGGACAGCGCATACGCACTGTGCATCCGTGAGATCCGCTTCGATCCCGCCCTGCTGAAAAAGACTGTCGGCATAGGGCTGCCGGCAGGGGCGCAGGCTCTGGTGATAACGCTTTCCAACGTTGTGGTGCAGGCGCATATCAATTCATTCGGTAGGGATGCGATAGCCGCATTCACAGCGTATTTCAAGGTGGAACTGATCATCTACCTGCCGATCATGGCGCTGGGGCAGGCGGTCATGACCTTTGCCGGACAGAACCACGGAGCGGGGCAGCCTGAACGCATCCGCAGGGGAACGCGCGACTGCCTGATCATATCGCTTATCATGACCGCGGTGCTCTCTGCGGTTTCGCTGATCTTCGGAGCGCAGCTCTTCCGGCTTTTTGTCAAAGAGCCCTCCGTCATTGCACTGGGACGGCAGATCATAGCCGTCACCTTCCCCTTCTATGTGTTTTATCCCGTGCACCAGATCCTCGGCGACAGCATGCGCGGGCTTGGCAGAACGAAAGTGCCCATGCTGATAGTGCTCGTCAACCTCTGCCTTATACGCACAGCGCTGCTGTTTTTGACCGTCCCGCGCTTCCACAGCATCCGCACCGTTGCCGCTGTTTATCCCGTCACATGGGGACTGACGGCAGTATGCATGCTCGCTTATTACCTGATGCTCCGGAAAAGTGAAACGCATCAGGGGCCTGATCCGAACCAGCCCTGATGCACAGGAATATGAAAAATGCCGCCGGAAAACCGGCGGCATTTTCAGCTTTTACATGTATTTTACTGTTCGGCTTTCTTTTTCAGGCTGGCTTTTACTATGCCCTTGGGATCCTTTATGAGCAGGATAGCGAGCCAGAGGATGAGGCCCAGCGCAACAACGGAGAGCCCGAGATATGCGTCATTGAGCATCTCGGCGGCTTCCGGCTCAAAGAAAGCAGCCCCATCCTCGGCATAGCCGAAGATCGCATCGCCGAGCCACATGAGGGATGCGCCCCAGAACAGGATGCAGGGGATGCCGAGCATAAGGGTATCGTCCTTGCGTTTATACCACTTGACTGTTGCGATTATGGCGGCAAATACACAGATAAGAAGTGTCATCGCTGTACCTCCTTATGCAGCTGCTTTTTCAGGCTCTTTTTCCGGACGGGACATGATCTTGTCCGCAACTATCATCATGACAGCCCATACAACGGTGACGATGACGGCCATGGTAACACCGATGGTGCCCATCTCATGAAGCATCTCGGCCGTGTCACCGGGATCGTTCATGGCCGTCAGGAACGGGAACCACGGCACGACTTCACCATGCCAGATATGCTCATAGCAGAGCAGGAACGCACCGCCCCACAGCAGATATGCCAGGATCATGAGCTTTTTGCTCCAGGGGAGTTTCTTCTCCTGTTTGATCTCGGTCTCTGCATTCTTTTCGAGTTTGAGGGATTCTTCGCTCATTTCCTTGTTTTTGACGATCTTCGCAGCCACGGTGACCACGATCGCCTCAGCGGTGGATACTAAGAAACATGCCATATCCTTGTCCTCCAATAACAGTATCGGGATGACCCGTATCATATAATAACGGCTCTTTCGGAACCATTATTATGATTTTAGTTTCAGCATCAGCCGCTTACAAGCCCCATGGGGGGATGCAAAACAGAGTGTTCCATATCCCCCCTCCCCTCTGAAGCGTCTTTTTTTGTACACATTTCACAATTTTTTCTACGGAAAACGGCCGTTTCAGGCCCCAACACGGTTTAAAAATTGTGAAAAACCGCCTAAATAACCCCCCCGGGGGCTTACACGGCATAATACCCCCGGTGCTGGTCAATCGCAGAGCTATATGATAATATAAAAATAAGGAACTTGAATCAAACAAGAGGGCAAAACCCATGTATTTTACATATTATTATGACATTCTCCAGAAAGGCCTTCCGGATGATATCAAAGTAAGCAGGCTCGTGCACGGAGTTTCATGGACCGCCGCCGTGCTGAGTGACGGGAGCACAGGCGTCGCCATGCATACCTTTGGAGAAACAGTGCCGAGAATGTTTGAAGACATGGCCGGCATGTCCCTGAAGGAAGCCGGAAAGGCCATGCTCTCATGGAACATGGAAGAGGCAAGTGAAGCCCTTGCCGCCGTTAACGCCTTCTACAACAGCAGGGCTGATGCTTTCGTAAGGCAGAATGCCAAGACGCTCGACGGCATTGATCTGCGCGGCAGGACAGTCGGCATGGTTGGGAAAATGATCGGTCACGGCAACATGACCAAAGAGGACTTTGACTGCGTTAAAAAGCTCTATGTGATGGACCGTGAGGAGAAGCCCGGCGCACTGCCCGACAGTGCCAGCGAGTATTATCTGCCAATGTGCGACCTCGTGATAATAACCGGCAGCGCCGCCATAAACAAAACGCTCCCCCGCCTGCTGGAGCTTAGCAAAAGAGCACAGGTGATAATGACGGGGCCGAGCGTGAGCTGCTGTCCGGAACTGCTTCAGCTGGGAATAAACAGGCTGCACGGCCGCTATATAACGAAGCCTGAGGACATGCTCAGCGCGATAGTTGAAAAGCGCACATCGATCAACGGCTTTTCAGAGCCATATCTCGTAGACGCATAAAGCCGAATATCAGACGCAAACAAAAAGAACGGAGGAAAAACCTCCGTTCTTTTTGTGTTATCAGACTTTTCAGACGTCGATCTTGTGTCCGCAGCCGGTGCAGAACTTTTGGCCGACAAGTATAGGCGTATCGCAATATGGGCAGAAGCCGGCGGTAGTAGCTGTCGATTCGCTGACGGGCTCGGTGGTGTAGTCGGTGAACACCGCTTCCTGCGCCTTCTGCTGATATACCGGCTCCTCAGGCGCCGCAAAGGGCTGCCCGGCATAGGCAGGGGCTCCCTGACCCTTGGGATTCTCGCCGTACATATTCGTGCCGGGCTGGCTGTCGGTGCAGCACTTGACAAGGACGAATATCCAGCCGACCAGCGGGATGAGGCTCATGAGCAGATACCAGCCGCTCTTGCCAACATCATGCATTCTTCTCACGCCGACTGCAAGGTTGGGGATGAAGAACGCCAGTCCGACTATTCCGGACAGCACACTTGAGTCCTGACCGTCGATAACTGCGGCTATCGCCCCGATAATTCCGGTAAACAGCGCCCAGAACCAGTATTCGGAACGTCTTGCCCTGCCGGTGAAGGTGGCGTATTTTTTGAAACAGGTCTTTATGGCTTCAGTGAATGACATCGTTTTTCCTCCTGTAAGGTTTTCTTAAGCAAAAGATACTATATATTCGTGTCTTTGTCCAAGAAATTTTTGTAAACATGCAGTACATTCAGTTATCTGAAAGGCTGTAGCCGTTCTTCATGTGCTCGCTCGCCGTCTGAAGCACCTTGCCGAGCACGGCGTCGGTCTCCTGCTTCGCCATTTCGCAGAGCTTTCTGTCCGCGTCGGCGGTCTTTGAAAAGTCTCCGCTTTCGATCATGATCCCGTCATATTCCTTTATCAGCCTGCGTCCTTTAACGGCAAC
>CACYDX010000005.1 GCA_902773255.1 Oscillospiraceae bacterium | reverse complement strand
TTCTTGTTTTCGATCTGAGAAAGCTGATCACTGATCTGCGCTTCCTTTTCCTCAACGGTTTTTCCCAGATCCTCGATCTGAGCCTCAAGCTTAGTCTTTTCATCGCTGATCTTGTCTATCGCTGCACGGGCGCCGATGTATTCCCAGCCGAGGTATCCGAGCCCCGCGACAAAGAGCGCAAGGATCAGGGAGAGGATTATCACCGTGGGGATGTTCCTGTATTTAATCTCGGCTCTCTTTGCAGCACGAGCAGCGGCCTTCTCCTCTTTTGCCTTCTGCTTTGCCCGCTCCTTTTCGAGTCTCGCCTCTTCCTTTTCACGGGCCTTTCTTTCTCTCCGGCTCTCCTTTGTCTCCGGGACAGGCGGCACAGCTGCAGGTGCCTCATAAGCTGCTTCTTCCTGCGCTGCCGGTGCTTCAACATTTTCCTCTGCTGCTTCGATCTCAGGGGCAGCAGCTGTTTCATCAGGGGCAAGCCCGCCGTTTCTTTCCAAACTGTTCTCGTTATCCATTTCAGTCTCCTTATAAGCCGGGATCTGCGGCCAGATTTTGCATGATCCGCTGTATTTTATGCTGTTATTATAACACAAGATGCCTCTGAACCGCACTGTTTTTTTAATATTTACAGCTTATTAATTTTCCTGATCACGATATGAAACAGCCCTGCTTTCCTTTCATGCGGAACGCAGGGCCGTTGATTCAGAATCTCAGTTTTACATTTCTTCCAGTACGCGGTCGGCAAGATCGCCGAAGGTAGCGATGCTGCCGAATTCGGCAATGGGTATCATTGCTTCGAACTCATCCTCGATCTGCGCGAGATATCCGATGCGAAGCAGCGATTTGGTGCCAAGCGCCTCGTGGATGTTCGTATCGGCGTTGAAGCCGCCGGTATCGGCGCGGAAGACCTGGCCTGCGATCTCAATAAGCTTTGCAACTAATTCTTCTTTTGTCATTTTAATCATACTCCTTCATCAAGTTCAAAATGGAGCCCCTTGTAACCGCCGAGATCGACGATTTTTTTGTGTACGCCAATTTTCTCACCGTTGGCGATCCTTTCTCTGAGCTCTTTGCGTTTCTTAGGGGTGATCCCGTAGATAACAACGTTAGTAGTAACACCCTCGTCGAATTCAACCTCCCCGAATCCGTAGCGACCATACGGTTTGAGACGGGCATCATCCGTGGTCGGCGCAGGGAGGATGATGGTCTTGAGCCATCCGTGACCGCTCAGCTCCACCCACTCGGTGGCATGATATCCACAGGTATTGCAGGCATAATGCGGCGGGAATTCTATGGCTCCGCATTCGAGGCAGCGGCGGCCCAGAACTTTTCCTTCCTCAAGGGCATCATAATAAGGCTTTACCAGTTTTTCAAGTTTCATTATTCTTTTCCTCCCCTTAATCCGGCGTACGCAGGATTATCGCGCGGACATTCTGTCCTCCGCCGAAACCGCGGAGGAAGACCGTCTTGGGCTGCTTTTTGATCTGATGAGCCCCGGCTTCACCGCGCATCTGGATGACCGCCTCGTAGACATCCGCCATCCCTGATGCTCCGAAGGCATGACCATAGGATGTGCGGCCGCCGCTTGAGTTGATGGGCTTGTCTCCATCGAATGCGGTGCGTCCTTCGAGTACATACTTCCAGCCTTCACCTCTGGGCAGATAGCCTACTTCCTCAGCAGCAAGGAGCTGTGAGCCGAGCATGAAGTCGTTGATCAGAAGCAGATCGATCTCCTCGGGCCTGACGCCGGTCATCTCATAGACTTCGCGTGTAGCCTCTCTGGTCGCCTGCATTTCGAGCTGCGGAACGGCAAATTCCAGACACGAAGCCCCAATGCCGAGAATTTCTATAGGCTTGGTCTTGAACATATGGGCCATCTCGGTAGGTGCGACTATCACGGCTGCCGCTCCGTCAGCAGCGGGAGCATTGCCTGTTACACGCAGATACTGGGATACCTTCGGGTTATAGGGGGAACGAAGGTATTCCATGGGGTCATCAATACCAACTTCCTTCGCAAGGTCTTCAAAGGGGGTGCGCATCAGCGCCAGCGGGTTGAGAGCCGCAGCGCGGCGTCCGTTATATGACATCTGGTTGAGAGTATCGTCTATCTCCCTGTCCGTGAGCCCGTAGGTGCGGACGTAGAGATCGAGCCAGTTGTCCGAACCGACGTTCATACCGCCGATTATTGATCTGGCATATGCGCGGTCACCTATCTTGACAAGGTCGGGGTAAATGTCATCTGTGGTGATCTTGCGGCGGAAGCAGGCCGGCTTCGTACCGTCAGGAAGGCCGGTGCCCATTTCGGCGCCGCCGGAGAGCACTATGTCATATGTGCCGCTGGCAACCGCCATAACTGCCATCTCAAGGCCTACGTAGCCCGAGCAGCATGCTTCGGAATGGTGCACAGAACCTCTGCCTCTCATGCCCATCCATTCGGCCACCTGCATGTTCGGCGTCACACAGTTGTTGAAAAAGGCGGGGTTTGCTGAGCAGTGGAAGAAATACTGTACATCGCGCGGTTCGACGCCGGCATCCTCCATTGCAGAGATCGCAGCGCAGCCGAATACTTCGCCTTCAGTCAGGCCTTCATGCTCAGGATCATCGTTAATGTCCATGAACGGAGTGGCTCCGACACCGAAGATCGAGACGCTGCGTGAATATTTGCCGATCTTGCTTTGCGTCATGCTGTTATATTCCATGTCATCCTCCTTTTTGGGTTTATTTTCCTTTTAATATATCATACAAATTATCGCTTTCTTAGTCAATATTTTTATGCATTTAATACAATTATTATTCTTGCCTGATAAGATGCCTTATGTTACTATAAATGAAGAGATTCACCGAGGTAGACACGATGATCGAAAACATTGAGAAATTCTATAAGCTGCTCTCTGATGACCGCTCAGTGGCAAAAAGGCTGGAAGATGCCCAGAATGCCTATCCCGGAAGCTGGGAGATAAGGGAGCCTTTCATAAGAGAGACGATGCTCCCGCTTGCCGAGGAACTGGGTCTGGGATTCACCATTGAAGAACTCCGGAAATATGAGACCCGCATGAAAGTGATGAGCAGCCGGGATACAGAGGACGAATCAGGCGATGTGCCTGAACCGCTGATCTACCAGCTCCTTGACCATGGCTGGGAGACCTCTGACTCAGTATTTGAAGAGGCTGAAAACTCATTTCGTAATAAATGAAGCGCAAAGGGCTATGCCCGCCTTCATCAATTATAAAGGAGGAAACTTTATGGCAACAAAAGCATATGCACAGGTATATTCCCTTATCCGTCACGACAAGACCCCGCAGCTGCTCTATGATGCACTGGCAAAATTCTCAAAGATGGGCTATGACGGCATAGAAGGCATCGGTTTGAATACTGCAGGCCTTTCAATGCCCGACTTTAAAAAATATCTTGCTGATCTCAATCTTGAAATGATCAGCGTTATGAACCTCAGCTCTGATGAGGAGCTGGAATACGGCGCAGCTGTCGGTGCGAAATTCGACGTAGCGGGCTTCAAACCGAAAAGTCTCAGCAGAGACGATATTCTCCGCGCCTGCGATGAGGTAAACGAGTTTTCCAAGAAAGTAAAGGCGGCCGGAATGTTCAACCTGATCCACAACCATGCTCATGAGTTCGGTCAGGTGGAGGGCGAGCCGGAAGGCGTCACCCCCTATGATCTCATTATTCAGAATACCGATCCCGATCTTGTGGGCATGGAGATAGACGTCGGCTGGGTCCAGTTTGCAGGGGCAAATCCCGCAGAGATCATCAAGAAGTATCCGGGCCGTTTCAAGATCGTCCATGTGAAGGAATGCAACCGCATAGCCAAGGACGCAGAGGAGCGCGAGCATTTCCCGAGGAAAGTTCTGGAACTCGGTCCTCCCAAGATCATAAACGGTTCTCCGAAGTTCTCACCGATCCAGGAGCAGATGATGTATGAATCCAGAAACTTCAACGTTGAGCTCGGAAACGGCCTGATCGACTGGGCGGAGCTCACTGCGGCGGCAAAGGGGCAGGGTTTCCCGGTATACTTTGTCAATGAACGTGAATACTACCACTGCTACGGCACGGACGGCGATGAAGTGGTCTGCGCCCAGAAGGACTGCGATTTCATCCACAGCCTGTAATTACACCATATAAGCTGAAACCGGGAGGGGCTGTCCCCTCCCGGTTTTCCTTATCCATTGTTTCCCTCTTCCGGCTGTCCGGTTTCAGGCTGCTGAGTTTCCTCAGGCCCGGTCTCAACGGTGTAGCCTTCTATGCCGGCGGCAGCCGCCTGTTCAACGGTCCTTATGTAGCTCCACATGGATGCTGTCTCGTATGTCATCTTGAACATATTTACGTTGTATTCTTCCCTGGCTCTGTAATATAAGCCTTCCTGCTCGGCATCGAATACGTACATGACACCGTCGATCTCTATCTCGACCCAGCCGTGGGGCTGATAGGTATGGGAGATGAAGCCGCTTACCGCCTTCGCGTCATAACCGAGTCCCCTCGCCAGAGCCCACATCCCGGCTGCAAAGGAATAACAGTTGCCCTTGTTCTTTTTTAACAGCTTGAGCGCTTCCTCCGTCTCCCAGCCGGTCTCCTCCACCCGGTAGTAATTTCCCTTGAGATAGAGATTATTGTCTCTGATATACTTATATGCCTCATAGAGCATTTTTTCTCTGTCCATCAACCGGCTCTTTATGAGCTGGGAAAGCTTATCCGCGACAAGTTCGTCCAGCTCCTCATTTCCGCTGGAGAATCTTCCGTCCTCCCCGAAATTCAAAGTTCCGACTGAGCCGTTACGTATAAAGAATCCGCCCTCGTCCACATAATAGAGCCAGCCGTCCACATTGAGAAATCCGGGCTGGAGCCTCTCTCCCGGCGGTGCCCACAAATTACTGGGCTCACCCATCACGCTGACAGCTTTATAGCAGTCAAGATCCGTTGAAACATCGGGATAGTATGATTCGGCGCCGGAACTGCTGATCCTGCTCCCCCCCAGAAGACTGTAGAGGAGCATTGCGCCTTCTCCTCTGGTGAGAGTATCCTCTTTATCGGAAAGGAACTTCTCCACCTTTTTACCGTTGAACAGCTGGGAGAGCATGAAATAGATCTCTTCCTGAGCTATCGGCTCATCCGGTCTGAATCTTTCCCCTGTGAGTTGCATGTAACCGCCGGACACAAGCGACGTTGCCGCCTTGTAGCACAGGGCATTTTCCTTCAGATCGCTTATATACGGCGTGCCCTTGGGGGGCTCGGCAAGCATATTGTATACAGCCCGCGCCAGATCACTTCTCGTAAGGACATGCTCAGGGTAGAACAGTCCGTCCTTTTCAGCAGGAAAGGAGCCGCCCGGATCACTCTTCATTTTTGGTCCTATAACGGCGGTATAGACTGCATCGGCGTATACAGGCTTCTCCGAAACATCACAGTATTCGCCTTCGCTGTCCACCCAGCCCAGGAATCCGCTTTCAGACGGGGATATGTCTGCGCGGAGATACCTGCCCTCCGCAACCTTTTCGGAATAATACAGCTTATCTTCGTATATGAACGTTACCGTATACTCGGCAGGTATATCGTAGCTTTCCTCCGGCTCAGCAACTGCCGCCCCGGCTGCTTTTGCCAGCGGCGATCCACCGTTATCATCCGAGAAAGGACGTATCTCGGAAAAGAAGAAAGCCGCAGCAACGGCAAGTGCGATGACCGTAAGCAATATGATCTTCAGTACTTTCATTTATTAAACCGTTCCATATAAGATCCACGCCGGGCACTGCACCGGCGTGCGGAATATCGTCTTCAGAGCCGGCAATCATTATCTTCTGTCAGCCACTGCCGGCTTAAGGCCTGTACAAGCCCGCCAGGCTAACATTGTGATTATAGCAAAGTATGTTTTCATTTACAACAAGGATTATCTGCAGATAAATATTATCACCGCGGCAGTCGTTGATTATTTCTCTGCTTTGCTTTATAATATTAAAGTTGAATATATTCGTACTGCTGATGAAAGGAGTGAAGACCGTATGGCCGAAGTGCTCGAGGTCCTGAGAACGGAGCACAAATACCCTCTCTCTGCCTATCAGGCTGAGGTCCTGCGGCTCAGGCTCTCGTCCATACTCACTCCAGATCCCTACAGCCGCGGGCGCGACGGATATCTCGTGCGTTCACTCTATTTCGACTCGTTCACGAACAAGGACTTTTTTGAGAAGCAAGCCGGGATAGAATACCGGAAGAAAATACGGCTTCGCTGCTACGGAGACGGCGGGATTGTTAAGCTCGAGACCAAGCAGAAGCAGGGTAACCTGCAGCGAAAGCTGAGTCTGAGCATATTGCGGGCAGAGGCCGAAGCGCTTATCAACGCGGATTATGATTTCCTTCTGAAGCGGGCCGATCCCCTGGCGAAGAAGTTTTACGCCGAGATGGCGGCAAACCTTTATTATCCGAGATGCGTGGTGGATTACAAACGCTTTGCTTTCGTGGTGCCGGCAAACGATATACGCATAACCTTTGACAGCTGCCTTGCGGGAAGCGAATCGAACTTCAATATATTCGATAAAGATCTCCAGCTGTTCCCCATACCGCCTCTGGGAGGCACCACTCTCGAGGTGAAATACAACCGTTTCCTTCTCAGCTACGTTAAAGACGCTCTTTCACTCGACGGCCAGCCTGAATGCGCCAGCAGCAAGTACTGCGCCGTAAGAAAATACTCACTTGGAGGATCAAACTGATGAACGATCTGCTCTACTATGTTACCAACCACTCCGGAAGCCTGAGCCTGTCGGAGATACTGTTCAATCTCATTGCGGGCGTGGCCGTCGGCGGAATCATTTTTCTCTCATACCGCCTTTCACATTCCGGAGCGGTATACAGTCCGAAATTCAATGCTTCACTCTGGATGCTCACAGTGGTGACATCCATGGTGATGTGTGTTATCGGAAATAACGTAGCGCTGTCCCTGGGCATGGTCGGTGCTCTTTCGATAGTCCGTTTCCGTACAGCCATCAAAGACGCGCGTGACACCGCATATATCTTCTGGTGCGTGGCAGCCGGCATATGCTGCGGCATATCCGACTTCACAATAGCCGCCTCCGGAAGCGTGGTTCTGTTCCTGCTCATGCTCATCATCGGCAACAACAAGGCTAACAGCAGATATCTGCTGATAATCCGCGGGGCTTATTCCGACGAGGATTCAGCGAAGGTAGAAGCCTATGTGAGCAAACTGTTCAATGACGGCGCCAGACTGTGCGTCAAAAACCACTCTCTCGGCTGTATTGAATACATTTATGAGCTGAGCACGAAACAGGCCGAGCAGTTCAGCAGTGAAAACGGCGACGATAATATATTCTCATTCTCCGGGACAGAGAGCGTCAACCTCGTCGGCCAGAACGACGAGATAGTCGGCTGACAGACATTTTTCCCTGCTGCAGAAATCTGAAGGAAGGAGGCCGCCAGTGAAAAAAACAATACTGATCGCATGTTCCCTGATACTCGCGGTTTTTCTTCTGATGCTGCTGTTCGGGAAAGCAAAGCTCGAGATAAGTTCTGCAAAGAACGGACCTCGTATATGGCAGCACAGTTCATCTTCAGATGAAAGCTCCGCCGGGCCCGAAACAATACCGCAGGACGGCATGCTGGACAGCACGTTTGAATCTCATCTCCCGCTCATAGTGGTGGATACTGACGGTGCTGTTATAAAAGATGTGCGCTCATCCGGCGAAGAGACCGAATCCTCGCATTACGGTGAAAACGTGAACCCTTATTCCGAAATGACCCTGAGCATTTATGACAGCGGTTCCGTTAATTCACTTTCCGATGATCCCTCCTCTGTATATGAGGGAAAGATCAAGATACGCGGGGGCTCTGCGGAAAACAAGCTCCAGTACAGGATCAAGCTGCTGGATCAGTACGGTGACGGCGTAAAAGCGCCGCTCCTCGGAATGCATAAGGATGACACCTGGATACTCAACGGCATGGATCAGGACGAGACCGATCTCAGAAGCTATATCTCATACAACCTGGCAGGCGAACTGAATCTCACCAGCCCCGATGTGCGCTATTGCGAGCTACTTCTGAAGGAAGGCAACGGCTATCGCTACATGGGGCTTTATCTGCTAACCGAACCCGTTGAGCGCGGCGAGGGCCGTGTGGTGCTCAAGGGAAAGCGCAACCTGGTCGGCGCGTATTCCTACATAGTAAAACGCGGAAAAGCCGATTCAGACAGCGTTGTTCTTTCCACATGGGCCTCCGAGAACGCCGGGCTCTCGGCCTTCATGGGCAGCACCGGTTCGGGTGAGAGCGTTATAACCCTTATATATCCCAAGAACGAGAAAGTCACGACAGACGCCATAAAGTATATAACTTCGGATCTCAGCAAGATCGAGCAGCTGCTCGCCTCAGACAGAATAGGCATATACGCTTCGTTTTCCGGAGTGCTGGATACGGAATCTTTCATCGATTACTATATCCTCAATGAATTCCTTATGAACCGCGGCGCCGGCACCAGCTCGACCTACATGTACAGAGATATTGGCGGGAAGCTGATAATGGGTCCCGTTTGGGGGTTCAACAGCGCCGCCTCACACAGTTCGGATATCAGCAGTTTCCTGATGAAGGATGCGCCGTTATACTCCGATCTTTTCAGGAACAGCACGTTTGACCGCAAACTTCTCAAGAGATATGAAGCTCTCAGGGCCGGTCTGCTTTCAGATGCAAACATCTCCAAGCAGATAAACGAAACAGAGAAGTATCTTGGAAACGCGCTGCTGCGCGATTTGAGCCTGCGCGGGATCAGCGAAGAGGAAGCCGGCGCTGAAAATGCCCTGCTTCAGGAGAACCTCTCTCAGCGCGGCGCGTGGCTCGACAGCAACATCTCCTCCCTCGGCGATCACACTGAGGTAAACTACAGATACACGGTGATCTCAGCTGCGTCGATATTACTGACGGCATGTATTTTTGCAGCGGCTTCGATGCTTTACAGTATCAGGAAAAATGCAAAGGCTGTCCGGCATGGAAAGGCGGGAATATGAAAAAACTGGTAGCTAAGCTCGGTCTGCCTCGCGCTGTAGGTATTGCGGGACTTGCTCTGCTCGTTATCGTGTTCTTTGTTTCGATGTTCTTCCAGAACAGGAAGCTTGAACTGCACAATGCAGATATCATATTTGCCGGCACTGAAAATGATGCCGACTGCTGCATTTTGATAAGCGACGGATCCTGTCTGGTGATCGACACCGGTGAAGAGGCGGACGGTCCGCATATAGTAAAGCTTCTGAAGGATAAAGGCGTTGAGACCATCAATTGTCTGATCCTTTCGCATCCGGATAATGACCATATCGGAGGGGCTTCCCTGCTTGCTGATAACTTTGACATTGAAATGGTAATAATGCCTTATTACGGCAAATACAGGATAAGCTACACCTCTCTTCTCAAAAAGTTCACCGAGACAGGAGCGGAACAGATATTCCCCGCAAAGGAGAGCGCTCTGAGTGTTGGAGAGCTCAGCCTTACGGTATATCCGCCGGAAAACAGTTACTATGATCAGGACAATGATTATTCACTGGCAGTGCTCGTTGAGCACGGAAAAGTAAACATGTTCTTCCCCGGTGACGCTGAAAAAACAAGGCTTAAAGAGCTGAGCACGGTCTCGCTGCCGGAAATAGATCTGCTGAAAGTGCCTTATCACGGAAGAAGCAGTTCCGCTTCCTCAGACTTCGTGCAGAGGATCGCAGCTCCGATCGCGATAGTGAACGCTGCGTCAGCAGAATCAAAGATACAGAAAGCGCTGGAGAAGACCGGTGCAGCAGTATATTACACAGTAGGCAGCGACCATTTCTTCACCAGCGACGGCGAGACACTTATATGCATTGATCAGTAAGAAACGGATACGCAAACAGAGCGCGGGATCATTTATCCCGCGCTCTGTGTCTTTTTGTTACTGCCGCATATCCGCACCTTCTGCAGAGGTCCTCTGTTGCTCTGTGGGCACTGAAGCCATTGTATATTCGCCGGGCCCTGTCAGAAGACAAAATGGCGTCAAGGTCCGTATCGAATATGTTTCCCAGATTCATCGCTCCGTCGGCATCAAGGCAGCAGGGTACCACCGAACCGTTGCACAGGATACCTATCTGGTCACGCAGAGCATAACAGAAAAGATCTCCTTCGTGCTCACCAGCAGCATTGTCAGGCCAGTCGAACTTCTCTCCGAATTCGAGGAAAGTCCTGCCGGCAAGCCTGAACCCGCTGCGCGTTTTTCCCCATTCGCCCGGGTAATCGGCCCTGAGACGGTCAATGAGAAAGCCGTTGTTCTTTTCAAGGCCGCCCGCGTTCCACAGTCTGAATACACAAAGGATGCCCTTTTCAGCTGCAGCTTTTGTGAAAGCTGTGCACCCGGCGAGATACTCCTCAGCAGGATCTGCGGAATTTGCTTCCACCGAATGAAGAGAAATATTTATCTTATACAGCGGGGCATCAAGAAGTTCATCAGCCCGATCGGGCAGGAGCGTGCCGTTGGTGGTGAGCACCGGTCTGAAGCCTTTCTCCGCCGCCAGTCTGATAAAAGCAGGCAGATCCGGATGCATGAGCGGCTCTCCCATCAGATGAAAGTAAAGAAATTCCGCCCTGCCCTTTATCATCTCCGTAACTGCATCAAATTCCTCCGGACTCATCATGCGCGGCAGCCTGTTAGTGCCATGGCAGAATGAGCAGGACAGGTTGCAGATATCGGTTATTTCAAGATAGATCTTTTTAAGCATGTTTCCGTTCCGTCCGTTCACTACAGGTTCCTGATGCAGTTGAGGATAAGCTTCCCCACCGTTTCGGCAAGCATGTCCACCGACTGGATACGGGCAAAGTCGTTTCCGTATATCAGTTTTGCGGAATGCAGATCCTCATCCGCACCTGTAAAAACACAAATGACGGATATCCCGTCCGCACGCGCTTTTCTGACTTCAGCCGCCGTGTCCGCTACACCGCGTTCTCCGTTATAGCCCCGGAGCTCAATATCTCCCGGTCCGGGGATGCGGCAGACGTCATTCGGCTTCACATCGGACAGGATGATCAGGATCCTGTTTTCATAGGGCGATCTCATCATAAGTTCGTGCATCGTCCTGATCGCGAGTCCGTCTCTGTTGCAGCCGGTCGCAACATAGTCGAATATCTTTGCATTCCGTGATGTTTCGGTATAGTCCCTGAACACATTGAACACAGTATAGCCCGTCATAGAGCAGAAAGAGCATACGCGGCAAGGTATGGCACATCGGGTAAGGCTCTCGGCTATGATGAATGCCTGTGATGAAACGATCTCCTGCCGTTCTGTCTGAGAGGTGGAGGCATCAAGGAGGATATCAACGCTAAGATCGCCGGCCGCTTCCCTTTCTCTTCTTCTGAACACTCTGCCGTCACCGAGATGCTCCGCTCTCCAGACTCTCCCGCCGGAGAGCATGCCCGAATCGCTTTTTATATCGTCCGCCTGCAGATAGAGGAGTATGCAGTTTCGTATCCTGTCGCTCAGGCGGGATATCGCAGTGCGGTTGGCGGCTCTGTTGGCAGAATACCAGTCTCTGTTCTTCTGTTTCTGCCTGCTCTCCTTCTGCTTCTGCAGAGCCTCAAAGGCGTTCTGGATATCGCCCTGATACTCCTCACCGCTCGTGAAATGCAGGCGGCAGAGCGCATGGTTATCCGTGCAGAGCTGTTTTTCAAGCTCCCGCTCAGCAGCAGGGCTGTATACAGGTTTTCCAAATTTGAAGCGGATGAACTCGCGAAGCTCCTCTTCGCTCAGACTTGTGCGCACGCCGGTCTCCCGGATCGCTTCCGGATCTTCCGCATCGCTGTAAACATTGTCCGGATGGTCCGTAAAACCCCCTCCGAACCTGTGGAAACGTTCTTTCTTCCTCCCGCTTTTTCTGTATATTTTAAACAGCAGCGGGTGTTTCCCGCCCTTTTTCTCCCTGGTATTGATCAGGAACCATTTTTCAAGAAGTGCATCGGCTTTTTCAACTATCTCAGCTGTATCAAGCCCGGAACTGAATTCTAGCTCATTGAGTAGTTCAGCGTCATATTTGCTGAGCTTTGGATCCCTGCCTAGCACTTTTTCAAAATGCGCACGGGAGATATGCTCAAATATCTTATAATCGTCCGCAGGCGGAGTTGTCTCAAGCCATTTTTCGGCGTAATCTCTCCTCAGGCTTTCGAGGACGGGTCTTTCTGTTTTCTCCCTTCCGAATACCGCATTTTCGAGCGCGAGCCAGAGCAGCGACTCATAAACATCGCTGTCCTCATACTTAGCAACTCCGCGGAAAAGCTTTTCTATCTGCGCATAGTCATAGTGCTTTCTGACAGCCCCGATGATGCTGTTGAAGTAAAGCTCGGCATTGCCTTCGGCGTCATATGCCTTGAAATCCGGGGTAAAGCCGTAGTTCCCGGCGGAGTTCCATATTATGTTGACGGCTCTCTTCTTCTGAAGATCGGATATCTGTTCAGTACTCATTCTTTATCTGTGACAGCTGCCTTTCGGGAGATCATGCTCAATGGTATCATGGTCTTGTAAGCATATGCAACGGCCTCCGCGCTGATCTGCGGAGGCCGGTTCTTTCAGTTTTGCAAGCGGCCGGTTCAGTCTTTCTCCTGCTGCTTTTTGCTCTTCTTTTTAGCGTGTTCCTGAGGGAATTCAAACACAACCGCTTCAAAGGGTCTCAGTCCGTACGGCAGAGCATAGGGATGGCTGTCGATATCCCTCTCTATGCTTACGACCGGCGGAATGTCCCCGATCTCACCGGGACTGCCTCCGCCGGGCAGGCTGTCATAGGTGCTGAATATCCTCTTGTAGAGTCCCTCCTCAGGCACACCGCAGAGATAGTTTCCGTAAGCCACCGGGGAGAAGTTGCATATGACCAGCAGTGCCTTTTCATAGTTCCAGGGGTTTCTTCGGATATAGGAGATGATGTTGCGTTCAGCATCGTTCCGGCTGACCCATTCGAAGGTCGCAGGATCCTTGGTGTCCGAATAGAGGCAGGAATACCGGCTGTATATGCCGAGCAGGTTCCTTACGCACTGCATGATGTCCCTGTGGCCGAAGTCGCTTGCAAAGGACCAGTTTATCTCTCTGTTTTCATCCCATTCCCTGTCTTCCGCTATATCCTGCCCCATGAACAGGAGCTTCTTTCCGGGGAAGGTGAACTGGAATGCATAAAGCGCCTTGAGGCTTCCCATCTTATCCTCGATGCCTCCGGGAAACTTCTCGAGCATGGAGTGCTTCAGATGCACGACCTCATCATGGGAAAGGACGAGTATGTACCTCTCGAAGAAGGCATAGTCTGCAGCATGGACAAGTCTGCCGTGCTCAAATTTGCGGTACAGCGGATCCTTTTTCATATACTCGAGAGTATCGTTCATCCAGCCCATGTTCCATTTGAACATGAAGCCTATGCCGCCCTCTGTGACATCCGCCGTAATGCCCGGGATTATGGAGGAGTCCTCTGCGATCATGTATGCATCCGTGTTTTTCCTGATGGCATAGTTTAACTGCCTGAGGAACTCGGTGCTTTCAAGGTTCTCGTGTCCGCCGTATTTGTTCGGTCTCCATCTGGCGCGGCTGAAGCTGGAATAGAGCATCGCAGCAACGGCGTCCACCCTCAGTGCGTCTATATGGAACTCCTTTATCCAGTAAAAGGCGCTGGACGCGAGGAAGCTCTGGACCTGGACCTTCTCATGGTCGAAAGCATAGGTCCCCCACTCGGGATACTCCGCTTTAAGCGGATCAAGCGATTCATATAGCGGCGTGCCGTCGAAGCGGGCAAGCCCGAACTCGTCCTTCGGGAAGTGGGCGGGCACCCAGTCAAGAATAACGCCTATTCCGTTAAGGTGCATTATATCGACGAAGTATCTGAAATCATCCGGGCTGCCGTATCTGCTGGTGGGTGAGAAAAAGCCCGTTACCTGATAACCCCATGATCCGTCAAACGGGTATTCGCATATACCTATCAGCTCCACATGGGTATAGCCCATGAAGGTGACATACTGCGAAAGTTCTTCGGCAAGTCTGCGGTAGTTCAGGAAGCCGTCAGGATCTTTTGAATAGTCTTTTTTCCATGATCCGAGATGCACTTCATATATGGCCATAGGTTTCTCCGGAACACGCTTTCCGTCGAGTTTTGCCATATATTCCGTGTCTCTCCACTTATAGTTCTTCAGGCTGTATACGATGGAGGCGTTTGCCGGCCTTCTTTCAGTATAGAAAGCATAGGGATCGGATTTGAAACGCTTTTCTCCGTCAGCCCCGTTGACGACGAAACGGTACACATCGCCCTCGCCTATATCCGGAACAAACAGTTTCCATACACCCTTTCTGCCCAGTTCCATCCTGCCGTTGGCCTCGTTCCAGCCGGTTTTGCCCGTTATGACAGAAACGGATTTGGCATGCGGCGCCCAGACAGCGAACTTTGTGCCCTTAACGCCGTTATGCGTGGTTATATGGGCACCGAGCTTCTTATAGGCAAAGCAGTCTATCTTTTCGTTGAATTCGAAACCGCCTTTCTTTTCTTCCTTCATGGGAGGCGCTCCTTTCAGATTTCTTTATGCCTCAGTTCCCAGAAGGCCACGGCGCTCGCCGCCGCAACATTCAGGGAATCCACATCATGGTACATGGGTATGCGCACGGTATAGTCGCAGGAAGCTATCGTATCATCAGCAAGTCCGTCGCCCTCGGTGCCGAGGATAACGGCAAGCTTCTCTGCCGAAGCAAGTTCAGGGCTGTCGATGCTTATCGAATCATCGCGCAGAGCCATGGCCGCAGTCTTGTAGCCCATTCGGCGCAGCCTTTCGAGCCCCGCCTCAGGCCAGTCCTCGAGCTTTTCTCCTATATACGCCCAAGGGACCTGGAAGACAGTGCCCATGCTCACTCTGACGGATCTTCTGTAAAGAGGATCGCTGCAGGCCGGGGTAAGCAGGACCGCATCCATACCGAGCGCCGCAGCCGAGCGGAAGATCGCTCCGACATTCGTCGGGTTCATGACATTTTCCAGCACTGCTATCCGCTTTGATGATCCGCATATTGCTTCGACTTCCGGCTGCTCCGGTCTGAGCATGGCGCACAGGACGCCTCTTGTGAGCTTGTAGCCCGTAAGCTGTTCAAGGACATCGATGGTCGATGTATACACGGGAATATCCCCGCATCTCTCTATAACATGCTTTGCAGCGGTCTCTATATGCTTCTTTTCGAGCAGCATGGAGACCGGCACGCATCCTGCATCCAGCGCCCGTTCAATGACCACCGGACTCTCGGCGATGAACATGGCATTCTGCGGTTCCTGCCTGTTCAGGAGCTGGGCTTCCGTGAGCCTAGCATATACATCGAGCTCAGGAGCCTCAAAAGCACTTATCTCAATTACTCTCGGCATTTTCTTTCCTTCAGCGGGATCTACGGCGCCGTGTTCTGAAGAGCAAGGTGCCACTCCTCGGCACAGTCCGCAATATAAGCTGAGACCTGCCCGATCAGCCTGTTGCCCGCAAGATCCTCAACGCTGTTGTTCATAACGACAAGAAGAACGGGCTCCGGCGTATATATTATACCCCCCGCATGGACAACATGACCGGCGCTTCCGTATTTCTGGGCTATCCTGTATTTGTCTCCAAGGACTTTGTGAAAATACTTCTTCGGAGACGCCTCACACATATACTTTATAACATTCGGATAATCGCTCGCATGGGTATACAGTTCCTTAATTATTCCAAGATAAAACCTCGCGGAATAAAGATATCCCTTATAGAATCCCGGAGTCAGCTCCTCAGCGTAAAAGCCTTCCGAATAGCTCAGGTCATTGCTTCTTACGTATCTTATGTCATTTTTGAATATCTTCTCCAGCAGTCCGTACGCCCAGCTGTTGTTGGAATCCCGGAGGACCTTTTCCTTGGCTGTTTCGAGGCTCTGATTCATCACCAGCTTATTGGCATCGAGTTCACCTTCCACTTCCATCCGGGTGATCTTCATCACCATGGGCAGTTTGAAAAGGCTCGCAGTATACCACCAGCGGTTGGCATTGTAGTAATAGTATTCCCCGGTGCCGGTATAATACAGGGCAACGCTGATCGAGTCTTTGTTCCGTCCGGCGGAACTGACGACCTTTTCGATCTGCGCATCCAACGCTTCCGAATCTATCACCGAGAGCGAGGCCGTAAGTATTTCTCCGGAGCCCTCAGCAGCTTCAGCATGTGCCGCCGGCGGAAAGATCATCATTGCGATCGCCGCAGCAGCAATAAACGAAATTATCTTCTTCATCCGATTTATGCCGGTTTTCCCTCTATATTAAAATATCCCTGTGCAAACAGAGACATTCTTATTCTGCAGTTTTAATATAACCGATCACAGCTTTTGCCAGATCCCTGAAGGTCTCCGCCTTGTCTATCTCGCTTTTCGCCCATGCTTTGTCCTCGTCAGAAATCCTGCTTCTGCCGTTTTTCCTGACCCATTCGACTATGGCTTTGAGCTCACTGAGTGTCATTGCTATCCTCCGGGACTGTCTGCCTGACTATTTTACCACAGCGGGCAAACATAAATCAACAACCGGGCCGGTCATGTGCCTTATTTTTCAGAATGACGACCGGCAAAAATGTTTGTTTGCCGCTTTTTTATTGATTTTACCCTATAGACATAAACATTTCAACAATGCACTATATCCAGTATGTCAATTGATGAAGCGGCCGGCGCCGTGATATACTCGGATAAACAAAGGCAAAGGAGGTGCTCCGTATGAAAAAGCGAAATATAAAACAGGTCGTTCTTCCGCTCATAACAGCATTCATATGGGGCTCCGCCATAGTTGCCCAGAGCATAAGCACCGCTTATATCGGCTCTTTTACCTTCACTGCAGCAAGATCTCTCGTCGGTACACTTGCTCTCCTTGTTTTTATCCTCATGCGCGGCTGTTTGAACAGGAGAAAGATGTCCGCGGAAAAGGATGCAATCGACTTCACATACCTGCTGAAGGGCGGTGTCTGCTGCGGATTCTTTCTTGCCACAGCAATAGTTCTGCAGCATCACGGACTGAGATACACCGGTGCGGGCAAGGCAGCATTCATAACGGCGATGTATGTTGTTCTGGTGCCGGTATCGGGGCTTTTCTTCCGGAAGAGAGTGGCGCCGCTTTTATGGGCAAGCATGATCATAGCTGTTGCCGGACTCTATTTCCTGTGTATGGATCCGTCAGAGGGTCTAAGCCTCAACAAAGGCGACCTTCTCGTGCTTATGAGTTCATTTGCATTCACAGCCCAGATCCTCGCCGTGGATCATTTTGTAAAGAAAACAGACAGTATCTGCCTTTCCTGCGTACAATTCGCCACGGTTTTCGTTCTGTGTGCAGCCGGAGCCGTGTTTTTTGAAAGTCCAGACATATCACAGCTGCATCAGTCACTTCCCTATATCCTTTACGTGGGGATCTTCTCCTGCGGCGTGGCTTACACTTTACAGATCGTTGCCCAGAAGGACGGCAACCCCGTTATAGTGTCGCTGCTGCTGAGTCTTGAATCGTTCTTTGCCGTAGTCGTAAGTGCGGCATTGCTGCACGAAAGGCTGACCCCCAGAGAGATCATCGGCTGCGTGCTGATGATGACGGCTGTTATCCTTTCACAGCTGAAACCTGAAAGCACATAAAAATAAAGAGATACCCGACGCTAACAGCCGGACCGTAAACGGTCCGGCTGTTTTTTTACATGGCTTCTATTTCTTTTATATTGTATTCATTGCCCGTTACAAGAAAAGTGTTTCCGCTGCCGCAGTAAGGGCAGATCTTTTTGTAAATCATCGTGTCATATGTCTTTCCGCAGTCCTGGCAGTAGGTCACGGCCTTGATCTTCTCTATCTTCAGTTCCGCATCCTTCAGGAACTCCGACTTCTTCTTGGACCACTCCCAGAAATCAGTCAGATACTCCGGAATGATCGTACTGACCTCACCTACCTCCAGAGTCACTGAAGCAACGGTAGTAAGCTCCTGCTCCCTGCAGATCTTCTCGACTGTATCGATGACATAGACTACGGTGCTCAGTTCGTGCATTATTTCCCCTTGCGGACCACTTTGACAGCCTGACGGGCGGCATGCTTGAGCATCGGGCCGACCTTGTCCTCGCAGCGCACCATCGTTGATGCTGCGGGAACGTCTCTCTCAAGATGGATGGCATCGAACATGCATCTGGTGGTGCAAAGTCCGCATCCGATGCATCTGTTCGTGTCGACAACGCTCACACCGCATCCCAGGCAGCGGCTGGCCTCAGCCTTTACCTGCTCCTCGGTGAAGGTGAGCCTGTCGTGCTCGAAAGACCTCGCCTTGGCGGGATCGTGCAGTATCTGCTGGCGGGCAGGCCTGTCGAAGCTGCCGACATCCACGACTATCTCATCCTTGTTGAGTTCATAGAACTCACGGAGATTACGTCCTCTGGTAAGGCTCTGGCCATCCTGGACGAAGCGGTGGAGAGATTCGGCACCCTCGCGTCCTGCGGCTATGGCGTCTATGGCAAACTTCGGTCCTGTGAATACATCGCCGCCGACGAATATATCGCTCTGTTCAGTCTGGTAGGTGACGGGATCGGCAATGGCATTGCCCTTGGGACCGGTCTTGAGGGCTCCTACATCGAGTTCACCCCAGTCGATCGTCTGGCCGACAGCGGCGAGCACGGAATCGACTTCTATGGTCTCAAAGCGTCCCGTTCCGACGGGTTTTCTTCTGCCCTTCTCATCGGGCTCGCCGAGCTCCATGATCTCTACCTTGAGTCCGGTGACTTTTCCGTTTTCGCCAAGAATCTCGACAGGCGCGTTCAGGAAGCAGAACTTCACACCCTCTTCCTTAGCCTCAGCGACCTCTTCCTTATCTGCGGGCATCTCTTCCTCGCTGCGGCGGTAGACAACAGTGGTCTCCGCTCCGAGTCGGACTGCCGTGCGGCACACATCCATGGCAACATTGCCGCCGCCGATGACCGCGCATTTCTTTCCTATCTCAGGCCTGCTGCCGAGATTGACCTCTCTGAGGAAGTCAATGCCGCCGTATACACCCTTCAGATCCTCTCCGGCTATGCCCAGTTTCTGGCTTTTCTGAGCGCCGATGGCTGCATAGAAGCCCTTGAATCCCTCCTGCCGGAGCTGCTCTATGGTGACGTCCTTTCCGACCTCAGTGTTCATTCTGAACTTAACGCCCATTTTCTCAAGGACTTCGATCTCGCCCTTGAGAGCGCTGCGGTCGAGACGGTAGCTCGGGATGCCCATAATGAGCATTCCGCCGGGTTCGCTGTTTCGGTCGAACACGGTAACATTGGTATAGCCCATGTGTGCCAGATAATATGCACAACTCAGGCCCGCAGGGCCCGCGCCGATAATGGCCACCTTTTCCTCATAGGGTTTGTCTATCGGGCGGCGGAAGAGTGGATCGGGAACATAGCGCTCAGTGCTCTTGAGATCCTGCTCGGCTATGAATTTCTTTATCTCGTCGATGGCGACTGCCTTGTCAAGGGCGCCGCGGGTGCAGGCGTCTTCGCAGCGGCGGTTGCAGACATATCCGCATACCGAGGGGAAGGGGTTGTCCTGCTTGATGAGCTTGAGCGCATCAAGATAACGGCCTTCCTTGGCCAGTTTGATATAACCCTGGATAGCTATGTGCGCCGGGCATGCCGTCTTGCAGGGAGCAGTGCCGGATTCGTGGCAGTTTTTGCGGTTATCGAACACATAGTTCGGGTTCCATTTGTCCTCTCCCCACTTGAGGCCGGAAGGCAGCTCCTGCTTCGGATACTCCACTTCGCCCTTCTTTGTGCAGAGCTTCTGGCCGAGCTTGACGGCTCCGGCAGGGCAGACCTCAACGCACTTGCCGCAGGCTACGCAGTTATCCTTGTTTACGTGGGCGCGATAGGCAGACGCCGAAAGATTAGGCGTATTGAAATACTGACTGGTGCGCAGCGCAAAGCAGACTCCGATATCACAGTTGCAAAGGCCGAATATCTTGTCCTCACCGTCTATATTGGTGATCTGGTGGACATATCCGTTCTCCTCGGCACGCTGACAGATATGCAGAGCCTCCTCCTTTGTAATGTAACGGCCCTTGCCTGTCTCAACAAGATACTGGGCAAAGTCTGCGAGACCGATGCAGGAGTCGTCCTG
>CACYDX010000004.1 GCA_902773255.1 Oscillospiraceae bacterium | reverse complement strand
TGGAGTTCGAGAAGTAATTGACTATCCATTAGTAAAATAGTAAAAAGTACGCAGCTCTATAAGGAACTGCGTACTTTTTGCTGTCATAAGTCTTTATATTTCGTTATGAAGGATCGCTCGGATCATGCACCGCCGAGTCTGAATATGATGCCGCAGACTGCCGCGAATGCGATGAATACTATCGGATGCAGCTTCTTCAGCGGTTTTATAAAATTAGTCACGATCCATATTACAATAAACAGGATGATGTTCTGCCATCTGAAAAGATCCTTCAGCACGCCCGTGTTTTTGAACTGTTCCGTGTTAACGAGCACCAGCATGACCACAGACCATCCGGCCGCTGTGATAAGTCCCGTCGAGGCAGGGCGCAGAGTATAGAACGCGGCATCGACATATCTGTTGTTCCTGAAGGCTTTCATAGCCGCCGCAACGAGCAGGATGATGATTATACTCGGAGCAACAAGGCCGAGAGTGGCGATCACGCTTCCCGCGATCCCCGCGCTCGTATATCCCACATATGTCGCCATGTTGACGCCTATCGGTCCCGGCGTTGATTCTGACACGGCAAGCATGTCTGCGACCTGCTCCGCCGTGAACCATCCGGTCCTCGCGCCGAGGTTATAGAGGAAGGGGAGCGTCGCAAGCCCTCCTCCGATGGAGAAAAGGCCTATCTGGAAAAACTCCCAGAACAGTCGGAGAAGTATCATTTCCGCTCCTCCTTTCTGCCCCGGATGAATACCCGGACTATTATTCCGAGCAGTGCAGCTGCAATAACGAATATCACGGGGCTGAGCTTTGAGAATAGTATCGCGCACAGCGCTACGATGATATATACGGCTGCAGTGATTTTATCCACCACTGACTTCTTCAGCAGCTTCACAACGGAGTTGATGATCAGCACACATACCGCAACTCTTATTCCTGCAAAAGCGTTCTTTACTGCGGGTATATGTGCAAAATTGCTGAGCACCGCCGCTATGACGGTTATGATCAGAACTGACGGCGCCACTACTCCCAGCGTAGCGATAATTCCTCCCGATACCTTTTTAACCTTATATCCTACAAATGTCGCGGTATTCACCGCGATGATACCGGGTGTGCACTGTCCTATGGCAAAATAATCCAGGATCTCTTCTTCCGTCACCCAGCCTTTCTTTTCAACAAGTTCCCGCTGGAGCATGGGCAGCATGGCATAGCCTCCCCCGAAGGTGCATATCCCTATACGGAAGAACGTCAGAAACAGATCAAGCAGCAAGGGCAATATCGATCACTTCTTTCGTGGTTCATTCAACAGGTATTATATCGCAGGCTCCGCAGAGATACAACGCTGTTATGCCGTTTCTCCGGAGGATCATGTGAGGTTCTTCATCCAGTCGTAGCGGTTTATCTTCACCACTGCGACAAAGCATTTGAGTATCTGGTCGCATTTAAGACATGCGAACACGACCCAGGCCGATGCTCCGAGCAGTGCGGCTATTATCGCAGACGGAAGCACTATGAGAAATACAAATATCGTGTCGTTCCTGAACACGAAAGCGATATCTCCACCGGATTTAACGAGACCGTAAAGACAGGGCATCTGATAGCTGCTCCCAATGATGGTCACAGCCATCACATTTATGAACTGCCTCGCATATGCCGACGCCTCGCTTGAAACGTTTGAATAAAGGCCTATGAACGGTCCGCGGATGAGCAGGATGAAAACGCTGTTTACAAGTCCGAGCATAAGGAACATGATCTGAACAGTCCGGGAATACTCTTTCATAAGCTCCGTCCTGCCCGCTCCGACGGTCTTCCCGGTAATGATCCCGACAGCTGTCGCAAGGCCTGTAATCGTGACATAGATCAGCGTATTGAGCGTATTGGCTATGCTCGATGCCGTTACGACTGCATCCGGGTTCGGAAGATGTCCTAGGATCGCGGAATTTGAAAGCATGTTTATGCTCCATACCACTTCACCGGCCACGAGCGGCACGCCGTAACGTATGAAATCCTTCCTCAGTGTGCTGCTGCTTTTCAGCAGGTCCTTGAACCTCAGGCAAAGCCTGCGGTCCACGAATGCGGCATACCAGACCATCACGGCAGTCTCGACGACCCTGGATATCACGGTCGCCAGTGCGGCGCCGGTTATCCCCATTGCGGGAAGACCGAGTTTTCCGAAGATGAGGATATAGTTCAGAGCTATGTTAACGACCAGTGATATAAGAGATACCGTCATCCCTATACGCGCGGCCTCTACGCTTCGCATTGCTGATATGAGCGCCTGTGTAAGGCAGAAGAATATATAGGATGCGCAGACCGCTCTGAGATATTCCGCACCCGTTGCGATCACACCGGCGTCTGATGTGAAAAGCGATATAATAAATGACGGGAAAAACGCTCCTGCGATCGTGAGCAGCACTCCGAGCATCAGCGAAAAGTGCAGACCGATAGCAATGATCTTCTTTATACTCTCCCTGTCTTCCTTTCCCCAGTACTGGGCAGAGAGGATAAGTATCGCAGCACCTATGCCTCCGGAAAACAGCTGAAGAAATGTCTGCAGCTGGCTTCCCATATATACTCCGGAAACTGCCAGGTCCCCCAGTCTGCTGACCATGAGATTGTCTGCCATGGTCACGGAAAAGGTAATAAGCCCCTGCAATGAAACGGGTACGGCAAGGGATATAAGGGAATTGTAAAAGCTTCGGTCTTTTGTGAGCAGTCTCATAAAAAGCCTCTTAAACGTTACGTCTGCCGGTATGCGGCGCCGTGCTGACCGGCTGTCTGTATATTTTAACAATTATCATGCAAATAGTAAATAATAACGCTGTATTCTATTGACATCCCTGCACTGTGGTGATAATCTTTGTTCAGAACAGTTTAATAGATCTGCAGGGCAGAACGCAAACCCGGAATAAGAGACGGAATCGGAAAAAACGGAACAGTATCGGGAAAAAAGCAGGGAATCGGGATAATGGAAAGGAATCACGGTTTGTACCGGCCCGTTTTTTATTGTGCGATACTGCGAGGCTTCCGGTCAGGATCGCGCTTTTTGTTTTGCAGACCGGAAAGTGTTTGAAAAGAATTATTAAAAAAAGGAGTATGAATCATGAACAGGATTGAAACAGGCAAGGTCTACACAGCAGTCAGGCAGAGGAGCGGAAGCAGCGCAAACGGCGAGTGGGAGCTTCTTGCCACCCAGGACGAACGCGGGAACAACGATATAGCCGTGTTCGTGGTAAACACACCGAGCAACGTTGCGGAAGGCGGGAAATTCAGGGTAGAGAAGATCGTCAGCATTTCCTATGGCAACAAGAAGGATGCTTCCGGAAACTGGAGAGCCTCTGTTTCCGTTAACGCCGAGGTAAGCCCGGTAATGACATATGACGAATTCTCCCAGCTGCCCCCGGAGGAAGAGGAGGGTGAGCTCCCCTTCTGAGCGAGCGATCAAAAGCCGGCATTCCTGAGAATGCCGGCTTTGTTGACAACCTGCCGGGATTCATGTAAAGTAAATCACACACATGCAAGCTGCCCGGAGGGAAAGCATTGAAATTTCTTAAGATAGAGGCTGTCGACCACGGAGAATTCCTCCACAGATACGACATCCATTATGAAGAAAACGACGGCACAAGGAAAGTCTATGAGATGGTCAGCCGGGATAGAGACATCAGGTCCCATGAGGACCTCTTATCCCACAAGCCTGATGCTGTGATCGCCGTGATCACGGATGAGGATGATGAACACATTCTCCTGCTGCATGAGTTCCGTCTCGAGCAGGGTGAAGCGATCTACGGGCTGCCGGGCGGCCTTATAGAGGGTGATGAAAGCCCTGTTGTCTGTCTTTCACGCGAGCTTCTTGAAGAAACAGGCCTCAGGCTCACGGAGGTGACGGAGGTATTCCCGCCTTCCCCGTGCTGCGTAGGTATAAGCAATGAGAGCGCAGTATGCATATTCGGGCATGCGGAAGGCACTATAAGGCCTTCTGAAAGCCGCGATGAGGAGATCGAGGCGCACTGGTTCACACGCGACGATGTGATACGTCTTCATAAGACCGATAAGCTCGGCTCATGGGCCATGGCCTTCACATGGGTATGGGCGCACCGTTCATTTCCGGGCTCGGCAGCGGCTTATAAAGAATAAGATTTCAACTGTTACCGGCAGTATCCTTTTTCGGATATTGCCGGTATTTTTCCCGTTTTCATAATATTCACCAATATTATGACATTCTTTTTATTAATATTATCACATTATTATTGCAAATATTGCAATTTATCTGTGCATTTGATATAATTTTCCTATTCCTAATCTGATTAAGTAAAGGGGGAATCGCTTTTGTATCAACCGAAAAGCCTGCATGAAATAAGGATATACCACAGCAAGATCATCATGTCCACGCTCAGACAGAACGGTTTGATGACAAAGAATGATCTTGCCCTCAAAACAGGCCTGAGCCTGTCCTCCGTCACCAACATTCTTAAGATCCTTACTGACCGCAATTTAGTGACCCTGGGAGACAAGATCGATTCTTACGCCGGCAGGCCCGCGACCTATATAGTTCCGGTGCTTGATGCTGTTTATGCCGTCGGTATCGAGGTAAGCCAGTACAGTGTCAGATTCGTGCTGATGAATCTGGGCGAGCCCATTCTCGACCGAAAGAAGTATGATGTGGTTTTCGAGAATACTGAGGCATATTGGGACAGGATCCGGGATTGGCTCGAAGATTTCATCGACAGCAACAATATAGACCGCAGCAAACTTGGCGGCGTTGTTCTCGCGACCAGGCTCACAGTTAGGAGCGATGACCGCATAGGAACCATCCCCGTTCTTCTCGACAGGTCGACCGAGATCATCGACACCGAAGCGATCTGCAAAAAGTTTGACAGCTACAATTTTGACGTCACTCTTAACACGAAGATCGCCGGAGCGATCTACGGACTGTGGGAGTCAAAGGATCTGCCCAACTATGTCTATCTTTCCGTGGATTCCACCATCGGCGGCTGCGTTGTAAGAAACTATGAATCCGTCAATATCTTCGACCTCAGCGATAACTTCGGACACATGATAGTCCATCCCGGCGGTTATCACTGCTCCTGCGGACGCACAGGCTGCCTCGAGACCCAGTGCACCGAGACCGGCCTTTATAAGAGGCTCGGTTATTCTAACGTGAACGAATTCTTCTCGGACCTTAAGGCTGGAAATGAGCGCTGTGTGGCCAGGTGGAAAGAATACCTCGATGATATCTGCATAGCGCTGAACAATCTTTACATGGCCTATGATATGGATATCGTCATAGGCGGCTCGATGGCTCAGTATCTTGATAAATACCGGGATGAGATAGAACAGCGGGTATTCAGGGATTATAACCTGTTCCCGGTAAGCAAAAAACTGATATTCGGTCATAACGGTGAATACGCTGCCGCAATAGGTGCCGCGGCAGTTGTCATAGAAAAATTCATAGCCAGAAAAATAAGCTGATAATTTGGAGGTTTTGATTTGATTACTTTAAAGATCGACGGTAAAACAGTTTCCGTCCCGGAGGGTACTTCCGTACTTGAAGCTGCGCTCCAGAACGGGATTTACATCCCGCATCTGTGCCATCATCCGGATCTGCCCGATCTTGCCTCCTGCAGACTCTGTCTCGTCGAGTATGACGGCATGGATTCCCCCGTCCCTTCCTGTACGCTTGAAGCAAAAGAGGGAATGGATGTCAGGACCCGGAGCGAGAAGATCGATTCTCTCCGTTCACTGGCAATGGAACTCCTGCTTGCTGCCCACCCCTCGGAGTGTGTAGGCTGCCCCAAGTTCGGACGCTGTGAGCTTCAGCTTCTCATCCAGTACATGGACGCCTCCGCTGCGCGCATGCGCATGAGAGTGAAGAGAGTCCCCACTAACGAAAATCCCCTTCTTCAGCACGAGATGCTCCGCTGTGTTCTCTGCGGACGCTGTGTCAGGGCCTGCAAGGATCTGAGACAGGTCGGCGTTCTGCGTTATAACAAGCAGGATCTGGAAGTATACGTCGGAACTCTCCACAACAAGCTCCTGGCCGATTCCGACTGCCGCTTCTGCGGAGCCTGCGCCGAGGTCTGCCCGACCGGTGCCATCCGCGACATCCTCAATTACAACGCAACCGAAAAGCGCGACACTCTTATCCCCTGTGTCGCTCACTGCCCGGCTCATGCCGAAGTCCCCGAATACGTCAGATACTGCAAGCTCGGCGAGTATGCCAAAGCCAATGCAGTTATCCACGAAAAGCTTCCGTTCCCCGAGTGTCTCGGCCGTGTCTGCAACCATAAATGCGAGCTCAACTGCCGCCATGGTGATATCAATGAGTCAGTATCCATCCGTGAGATCAAGCGCGCCTGCGCCGAGAAAGACGACCAGCTCCTCTGGAAGAAGAACGCCAAGCAGCTTCCTCCCACAGGAAAGAAGGTCTGCGTAGTCGGAGGCGGACCTGCCGGACTCACGGCCGCCATCCTTCTTAAGAAACAGGGACATGATGTGACGGTATTCGAAGCGCTGCCAAAACTCGGCGGACAGCTTCAGTACGGCATCCCCGCATACAGGCTCCCGCGCGATGTGGTCGACAGAGAGACATCCTACGCCGCAGAGATAGGCGTTGAGATCCGCTGCGGCGAACGCATCGAAAACCCTGTCGACATGCTCAAGGATTTCGATGCTGTGCTCATGGCAACAGGCACCCACAGCGGAACAAGGCTTCCCGTTGAAGGCAGTTCGCTTCCCGGAGTCCTCGTCTGCACTGATTTTCTCCGCAATGCCTCCATGGGCAAAGAGACCGGTATTGGCAAGCGTGTGATCGTGCTCGGTGCAGGAAACGTCGCTTTCGACTGCGCCCGCACTTCAGTAAGGCTCGGTGCCGAAAAAGTCTATCTTGCCTGCCGCAAGGCACTCAAAGATATAAAGGCAGACCTTGAGGAGATCGAACAGGCCAAGGAAGAGGGTGTTGAATTCCTCGACGGCCGCACCTTCGATGCTGTAGTGGGCACAGATCGTGCGGAGGGCTTCAAGCTTTCGAAGATAGCCCGCACCTATACTGACGAAAAAGGCAAGTCCGTTGTCGAGACAGTTCCCGATTCTCAGGAGACCGTAGATGTGGATACCGTAATATTTGCCGTCGGTCAGCGCAGCGGCCTTAAGCCTGAATGCGGACTTGAGCTCGGCAGAGCAAACTGCGTTGCCGTTAAGGATAACAGCAGCGCCTCCTCCGTAGAGGGCATATTTGCCTGCGGCGATGCTGTCACCGGAACGAAGTCCGTTGTTGAAGCGATAGCTTCGGCACGCAGAGCCGCTTCCGAGATAGACCGCTTCCTCGGCGGCAACGGTGACATCACGGAAGTTCTCGTTGAGCGCGATCCTCATGATCCTGCGATCGGCCATATCGACGGATTTGCAAAGATAGCCAGGAACGAGCCCGATATAGTCTCTCCCGAGAACAGAAAGACCAACTTCTCGCAGATCTCATCCGGACTTTGCGACAAGGCATGTGAAGAGGCAGGAAGATGCCTGCAGTGCGATCTTCGCTTTGATATCTCACCCGCCCGTCCGTGGACCAATTATCAGGGTTAAAAGGAGGATATGATCATGACACGTGAAGAAGCCATACTCAGAATGCAGGATATCGGCTGCTATAATCCTGATGTTGTTGACCGCGCCGAATGGAAGGACGGAAAGGTAGCTCTCCGTACAGCTGACGGAAAAGCATTTGAATTCACCTCGGACAGCCGTCTGGATGATTATATCAAAGCCGATGATGTCAAAGCCGTTATAATAGGTCAGCGCTTTTTCTCTCCGGATATCCTTTCTCTCGAATTGAGTGAAGGATTCGACTTCGGCAATGGAAAAGTGACTGTACTCACCAGCAAAAACTGCATAGTCAAGGCCGTTTCCGAGATGCTCAAGGAGCTGAGGGCGACCGGCTGCGGCATATGCCTGTTCTGCCGCGAAGGCGGATATCAGCTTTCCGGGATAGTTGATGCGATGACCAAACCCGGTGCGGACAAAAAGCAGCTCGAGCTAGCTCTGGAGATCGCCGGTGCTATGACCACCTCCTGCAACTGCCCCGTCGGTGAGGAGACCGCTCTGCCGGTGCTTACAGCCCTTGATCTCTTCCGTTCAGAATTCGAGGCGCACTGTGGAAAGGGCTCATGCCCCTCCGGCGAATGCTCAGCTTTCAGCACCATCTATATTGATCCCTTCAAGTGTGAAGGAAACGGCGACTGCATGGATGTCTGCCCGGTCGATGCCATAGAAGGCAAGCCCGGGTATATCAGCATGCTGGATGAGTATGAGTGCACCAAGTGCGGCAAGTGCATAGAAGCCTGTGAAAATGGGGCCATCCAGTTTGCCACAGGCAGACTGCCAAAGCTGCCCGAGCGTCTCACCAAGGTCGGCAGATTCAGAAAGTAAACTTTTAAAAATCATAAATATTAAATATAAAAAGGAGCAGCCCTATGAAGAAAATGGAAGTAGATGTAGCCGTTGTTGCCGGCGGACCCGCCGGACTGGCAGCAGCTATCACCGCATGTGAAAACGACCGCAAGACCGTAATTTTCGAAAAGAGCAACACCACCGGCGGCGCAGCCAATATGGGTATGGGTGTTCTGGGTATAGACACCACGATCCAGCGTTCCAATTTCAATGACATCGATTTTCAGACTGCGTTCCGCAAACACATGGAGTATACCCATTACAGAGTAAACGGACCTCTGGTTTCCGCCTATTTCCGCAAATCTGCTGATACCGTTGACTGGCTGCAGGATATGGGTGTGGAGTTTGCCGGTTCCTACCGTTACTCAAAGGATTCCGAGGCTACATGGCACATCGTCAAGCCCGAAAGCGGCCCGATAGGCCCCCGTGCCGCCAGCGGCATGGTCAAGGTCATGACCAACAAGGCCATTGAGCTCGGATGCGAGATCCTTTACGAAACTCCCGCATACGACCTCATAGTTGAAGACGGAGTGGTCTGCGGTGTCCTCGCCAGAGACAAGAACGGTGATGAGATCGAATGCAGAGCCAAAGCTGTTGTCGTTGCGACCGGCGGCTTCGGAAGCAATGCTGAGATGATGAAGGAAGAGCTTGGTCTTAACCTTGGTGTGGATCAGTTCACATTCATGGTGCCCGGTGTCGTGGGTGACGGTCTCAAGATGATGTGGAAGGCCGGAGCTCAGAAATACGGCATGAACATGGAAGTTGCAGGCGGCGTAAGAGCCGGTAATTACTCCTCCACGGAGAACTCTTTCTCTCAGGGAGACCTGCTTGTAAACCGCGACGGCATCCGTTTCATGGCGGAATCCGACGCCCTCAACTCCACTTTCTTCGGAAATGCCATCGCTGATCAGCCGGGCAGAGTCGCCTACTCCATAATCGACGGCTCCATAGCAAGACGCTATCAGAAATCCGGTTTCCCGCATATAAGCATAGTCCACAGCTCTGACTCCCATGTAAATGTCATGAGCGATCTCAAGGCTGCAGAAGAAGACAAATGCCCGACGATCTGGCATGCCGACACAATAGAGGATCTCGCCGAAATGATCGGGATCGATCCGGACATCCTTGCGGAGACGGTCGATACATATAACGACTTCTGCGATCAGGGCTATGACGAATATTTCGGAAAAGACCGT
>CACYDX010000003.1 GCA_902773255.1 Oscillospiraceae bacterium | reverse complement strand
GGTCTTATGTATTCTCAGTGTGTCAACTCAGTTGCAAAGAGATCCGCTTTATCAGAGGAAACGGTGACCGTGTTCCCGGATCGCGGGAAAGTCTCTGCAGCGCATCTCAGCAGCGCTCAGGTGGCGTATACGAATGCGCGGTCATGCGCCGAGTGCAGGGCATCGTAGATCTGACCTGGTCTCGCGGTATCGCCGACCATGATCAGTTTATCGCCGTAAGCCGCGCAGAACTCATCGATATCCGGACGGTTCGAACGGACGCCCATTGCCAGTACTACACTGTCGGCAGGGATCTTTGACTCCTCTCCCGACTTTGTATCCTTTACGATGACACCGTCAGCCTCTACGGCAATCAGCTGCCTGCCCTTGGCTATTGCGCCTCCGGCTTTCATGATCTCCTGAGCGAGGTGCATCACGATGCTCGGATAGAGATTTCCTCCGACTTTGTCGAGCATTTCGACCACAGTGACGCGGTGATCTTTGGACAGGGTCTCCGCTGTCTCAAGTCCGGTCACGCCGCCGCCGATAACGACTGCCGTCTCACCCTTGACTTCGGCTTTTCCGGCGAGGACGTCCTCGGCCGTTACGGCTCTTTCGATGCCCGGGATAGCCGGAACTACGGGTTTACCGCCCGCCGCCATGAATACGGCTTCCGCTCCGACAGCCTTCACGTCGTCGACTGTGGCCGCGCAGCCTGTGCGGATCTCGACTCCAGCCTCCTTGAGCTGGGCTTCCATGGTATCTATAAACTCGCTGAGCATTCCCTTGCACGGAGGTATGGCTGCGAGCGCAACGGTGCCGCCTATGCGTTCCTTTGCCTCGAACAGGACCACTTTGAATCCGCGCTTTGCCAGCGTGAGGGCTGCTTCGAATCCTGCCGGACCTCCTCCGATGACTGCAACGGTGCGGCCGGCGCCGTTTTTGACCAGTTTGTCGTCGCCCCACTCGAATTCTCTTCCGAGCACGGGGTTAAGGGTACAGCCCAGCGGAAGACCGTCGTTCAGAATGCGGAAGCATTCCATGCATCCGAGACACTTGCGGATAAGCACATCCTTGCCGTCTTTTGCCTTGTTGCCCCATTCCGGATCGGCAAGATGGCCTCTTGCGATACCGATAAAGTCCGCGAATCCCTCTTCGAGAAGCTGCTCCGCCACCGCGGGGTGCTTGACGTTGCATACGGCGATCACGGGAATACTCACTTCCTTGCGGATGTTTGCCGCGAGATTTTTCTTCCAGCCCTCTGCGAAGTAGTTGGGCTCTATGATGGTGGCGCCTGAATCATATGTGCCGCAGCTTACGTTGATGTAGCATACGCCGAGTTTTTCGAAATACTTTGCCTGAGCGATTGCATCTTCTTCGGTTATGCCGTCGTCGAGGTAATCGCTTCCGTTGATGCGGATGCCGACGGGGAACTTGGGTCCGCAGTATGCCTTGATCCCCATGATTATCTCTGTTGCAAAGCGCATGCGGCCTTCGAAGCTTCCGCCGTATTTGTCTGTGCGCTTATTGGTATGGGGTGACAGGAACTGGCTTACGAGATATCCGTGAGCGCCGTGGATCTCCACTCCGTCAACTCCCGCTTTCTGAGCTATGACAGCGCCGGTGACGAATTTTTTGACGAGTCCTTCCACTTCCTCGGTTGTGAGAGCCCTCGGTTTCTCTCCGATGACGTTGCATGTTACGTCTGATGCGGAGACAGGCTGCTGTCCTCCGATAAGGCGGCTGGGTGTCTGGTTGCCGGGGTGATGAAGCTGTACGAACAGTTTTGTGTCATAGGCGTGCACCGCCTCGACGAGACGTGACAGCTGGCCGACCACGAACGGTTTCGTCACAGCGAGCTGATTCGGAGTGCCGACGCCGGTATCGTCATCGATCCTCGTGATCTCGGTGATGATAAGGCCTGCGCCGCCCTTGGCGCGGTCCGCATAATACTTGATCATTCTTGCTCCCGGCTCGCCGCTGTTTTCGGCCAGGGAACAGCCCATTGCGGGCATTACAATACGGTTGCGGAGTTCGAGATTTGCGATTTTTCCAGGTTCAAAGATCTTGCTGTAGGACATTGTGAAGTGCTCCTTTCATAGAAAATGTTGGAATTACTACCTACCTATATTTTCCTATATAAGGGAAACTAATTCAACATCTGCGGAAGCCTGCATACGCCTGCAGATAACTGCTTTTTGCGCGCTGATATCTCTCCTGGGGATCTGCCCACCCGAGCTGTTCTCCCTCGAATTCGTCGGGATATACGGGGATATCCAGCAGACGCAGCATGATGCGGTGCATCTCCTTTTCCAGACCGGTATATCTGCAGAAGAAGAAAACTCCTCCGTCGGTGAGCTTTTCCGTCCTGCCC
>CACYDX010000002.1 GCA_902773255.1 Oscillospiraceae bacterium | reverse complement strand
TTGTAATCAGTCCTGACGACCGGAAGGCCGCCGGGCGCGTTACAACTCCAATCAGTGAAAAAGAGGTCACTTCGGTGGCCTCTTTTTTCGTATGTGAAGGCAGGCAATCATCCTGAGTAAATGCAGTGAAAGATGACAGAATGAACACATACAGGCAGCAAAGAAATCCTTCTTGTCAGACAAATATTAGAATAATCAATATTGATCAGGAGGCTATTTAACCAATCAATAAATCAGGCGTCTGCACGATAGTATAATTGTGACTGAGTCCATAGCAGTTAACAGATAACCGCTGATTGCGCTGAAATAAAGAAAAATAGTGGGTTTTAAAATGAAAGACATAAAGCTGGGATCTTTAAGCCGGGATGTGATGCACATCCTTTTTGTAATCATTGTTATGGCGACAGTTATATATGCAACGGCACTTTCCGGTACATATATAGCGCCGTATGCAAATGCTGAGACAGGACGTGAACTGAGGCAGGGCGACAGACTTACGATTACGGATGGAAGCTGGAGCCAGGAATTCATAGTGCTCAGTCCTGAAAAAACAAATACACGTAAGCCTGGTGTCTTCCTTCTGCGAAACGACTACAGCGACACAACTGAATTCAATTACGAAGATGCAGATCTTGAATCCGCGAATGAATGGGAGAATTCAAAGGCACAGCAATGGTGCACTGATTACTACAGGGCGATGCCTGAATCGGTCAGAAACTCTGTCATCGGCGTCAAAACAGTAGAGACTGAAAGTGGCTTTAAATGGGCCGGTGTCAATAACATAGACGGGACCAGGTCCGGCCGTGATAAGGACAAGGATAAGGTGTTTTTCCTTTCATATATTGAGTATGACTCTTACAGAGATGGTGCAAAAATAACTCCTGCCGGCAAGTGGTTTCTGCGTTCACCGTATGCATGTGGTGATCTTAAAGTGTATGTGTGTGTTGTTACAGAGGATGGGAGCATCCATGACTTCGGAACCAGCTGGCCTGCAGTACTTGGCGCACGCCCGGCATTCAATATAGAACCTTCGCTGGCTGACTCATGTTCTGTATGCAGGCACGGGGATATAGTCAACTGGGTAGTAAATGGAAGCGGAGCAGCTGAGCATAATTCCGGATCTCCGTCATATGTATGGTCCGTGGACAACCGGACCTGCACCGGAAGTGCCATATGCAGAAACTGCGGGGCAGAGATGTCCGAGACTGCACAGGCTTCTTCATCAGTCGTTAACAATGCGACCGTGACCGGGCAGGGAGAAATCCGTTATACTGCTTCCTTTACTAACGACGCATTTACAACACAGACGAAAACAGTAAAGACTGCTCTGACAGAAGTAAAAAACAAAAAACTTCCGAAGATTACGCATAAAAAGCCGGCAGTCAGGAAAAAAGCAGTAAATGTAAAGTGGAAAAAACTATCTAAAAAGGACAGAAACAAGGTCAGTGGAATCGAGATAATGGTATCGACTGACAAAAAATTCAGGAAGAACCTGATTATCAGAACAGCAAAGAAAACATCAGCTTCATACAAGGTAAAGGGCCTGCAGGCGGGGAAGAAGTACTGGGTAAAGGTCAGAACGTATAAGCAGAAGAGCGATGTACTGTATGTTGGCAGATGGTCGAAAACATTCAGGGTAAAAACCCGTTAATCAGAGGTATCAGATGAGCGGTCGCAATAAAATAAAATGGATGAATTTAGTCTTACGGTTACCGGTGGTAATGCTTCTCTGCATTGCATTGCTGGCTGAGACAGCAATATTCTGCATCGGAGCTTTTGCAGTTGAAGCAGAAACAGATGCCGGGGCAGATGTTTCCTTGATCTCCGCAGGCGATCATATCTACATGGGAAAGCGAGGAACCCCAGGCTATACAGGCCTGCCGTACTGGCGCGTGCTAGACAGGGATCCCGATGACGGGAGCCTTTACCTCATGTCGGAATATCTCTGGACCGGGAATTCCACTGATGATTTTATTCAATTCAATGAAATCGACGAAGAAGGCGTTCCGATGGAAGGGTACGAAGACCTGGGGTATAAGAGTAAAGGCTCCGCCTGGCAGGGCAGCATGGCTCAGTCATGGTGCAGGGGCTTTGAGGAAGCAGTTCTTTCAGATGTGAACGGACTTACCATCAAAGAAATAACTAAGACCGATGGTGAATTTACTTCTCCGGATGACAAGGATGTAACCTTTGCACGGGTCAGGAATATTCTTGAAAACGACAGAGTCTTCTTCCTCTCTGCTGAAGAAGCCGTGCACTATATGCCTTCGAAAGAAGAACGCTTTTCCTACCTGCATGACGGCTCGTCCATAGGAGAGCGATGTGATTACTGGCTGAGATCACCACGTTTGTATACTTTCTCGGAATGCGTAGGAAAAGTCCTTGCCTACGGTAATGAAAAGGGTGCAGTGGCGAGGCAGGTGGTGAGCTCTCTCGGAGCAGTGCGGCCTGTTTTCTGGGCAAAACTGTCTTCAGATACCAGAATCACGAAGTGCGTGCATGACGGACAGACTGTATGGACGGTTGATCCTCAGGAGGAAGCAGAAGGATACAGAGATATTAGCTATGTGTGGTCAGCTGATAACAGCAGCTGCACCGCATCCGCAGTATGCCAAAAATGCGGAAAGACGATCCGTGAGACAGTGCAGGCTTCTTCTGCAGTCACGATTCCGGCAACGATACTGGAAGACGGGATAAGAACATACACGGCCACCTTCCATGGTGAGATGTTCATGACCCAGGAGAAAAAGGTAAGCATTCCTAAAACTTACGACCATCTGGCCGGGGTGCAGGACAACAGGCTTCCTAAAGCAGCTGTGAAAAGAGCTGCCGGCAAAAGGAAGAAAACCATAACTGTTACATGGAAAAAACTCAGCAAGAGCAAGAAGAAAAAAGTCAGCGGCATCGAGGTGCAGTATGCTCAGGACAGTAAATTCCGGAATAATGCTGTGATAAAGAAAGCCGGGAAGAGCAAGACTTCGATGACGCTTAAGAAGCTGAAATCAAAGAAAAAGTACTGGGTACGAATCCGTACTTATAAAATTAAAGGCGGAATCAAATACGTAAGCCGCTGGAGCAGAGCCAGAGCGGTAAGGGTGAAATAGCAGTGCCTGTTTAGCACTGCCTGCATTCGGGAATTGAGGACAGGAGATTGATAAAATCAAGGATCAGTTCGGAGGAAAGTGATGAAGAAAGAATGTTCGGTAAAGAGAAAACATAGAATTCTGTCTATTCTGCTCATAGCAGCAGTCATGTCATTCAGTCTGATGACATATGCGGCTGTGATGCATGAAAAGGCGTATGCGGCCAGCGCAAGTGACATAAAACCTGGGGACCATATAACAATGGGAACGGCAAGTGCACAGGGATATGACGGCACTCCGTACTGGAGAGTGCTGGATAAGGAAAAAGACGGCAGCCTCCTTCTTATGTCAGAGTATCTGTGGACAGGAGACGGTGAAAACAATGCGTCAGCAGAGGTGAAGTTCGATCCTGCCAACAAATCGAACAGATGGAAGGGCAGTAATGCACAGAAATGGTGTTCAGAGTTTGCTGATGCGGTGCTTTCTGACATACCCGGCGCTACTGTGATCGAAACAACCAAATCAGATGACGAGTATCTTTATGAATTCGGAAGGTATACTGAATACACCTTTGGAAGCTCGGAGAATATTCTTGATAACGATAAAGTGTTCTTCCTGTCAGCAGAGGAGGTGGTCAGGTATATGCCTGAACCTGAAAGCAGACTGGCATATATAAATGGCAGTGCTGAAACAGGCCTGTGGCTTCTCAGGTCTCCGCTGAAAAGTGACAGAACAGGCAGCGGCTACACAAACAGAGTAGGAGAAATCCTTAAGGGAACAGGAACAAGCGGTGCTATGAACGCAGTTTCAAGCTGGACCGGGACTCCGGCACGTCCGGCTTTCTATGCAGCTATATCACCGGATGCCTGCCTTTCCGGAACTGAAAATGACGGATCTGTCGACTGGGTCATAAAGGCTGAGCAGCATGAACTCGGAACGCCGGAATACAGCTGGTCAGATGACAGCAGCAAGTGCACGGCTTCAGCACAGTGCAGCATATGCGGGGACCGGATCACTGAGACTGTTGATGCGGTATCTGAAACGATAGAAGAACCAACTGCAGACAAGGAGGGCTTCAGATGTCTTACTGCTTCATTCAGCAACGCCGTTTTCGAAACTCAGACGAAGACAGACGCAATACCAAAGGTTGCTCCGTCCGACAGTAGCAATGCTGATGGTAAAAAAGGACAGATTCAGTCTGCAAATGAGCTCACACCTGCTCCTGTAACGATCAACACTAAAGTAGTAAACGCTGCTGTAGTAAAGAAAGCAGTGGATGCAGCTGCGAAACAGGGATTAGCACCTGATACGATCATAATAGGCAAGAAAGTCAGGAAAATCGGAAAGAGTGCGTTCAAAGGAACTCAGGTAAAAACACTTATTATCAAGAGCAAAAAGCTCAGCAAAAAATCTGTAAAGGGATCACTCAGAGGCTCGGCGGTAAAGAACGTAAAGGTCAAGATCGGAAAGAAGAGCATCAATAAGAAATACGTAAAGAAGTATAAGAAAATCTTCACCAGAAAGAATGCGGGAAGGAAAACGCGTGTCAGATAGCCTGTGTCAGGTATTCAGACTATGACTAAGAAAACAGCAAAAAGACTGGTCGGCTTATTAATATGTATCGCGATGCTTTGCCCTGCGACTGCTGCTGCTTACGCAGAGCAAGGGACGGTTTTGCGTGCAACATGCCTGGAAGAGTACATCGATGCGACTGAAGCCCTGAAGGGAGCCCGCATACGGACCGGCGCTTCCGGTATGATAGCTGAGTCTGTTTTCTCAACAGGACGGCTAAAGGTCAAAAAAGAGCTTTCATCACTCGAAGGCGCGGAGGAGGGCGTGAGTTACAATGGCGAGACACTGCTCCGCTACGGGAGTGCAGATGAGGCCCGAGAAGCATATGAGAGGCTGTCTGCTGAGTACGGTGAAGAGAACGTGATCGTGGACCTCCCGCTTTTTACTGCAGAATCGCAGGGATGGGGCACGGAATATATGAATCTTGACGATGAGATCAGGAGGGAAGTCAGTATACATGGAGAAAATGCTCCGAAAGTGACTGTCGCAGTTATCGATTCAGGAATCAACAGTTCGCATGAGATATTCAGAGGGACAACCATATCACCGCTGTCAAAGAACCTTATTGAGGCAGACGGGGGAATAAATGATGAAAACGGTCATGGAACAGGAGTCGCTGGCATCATAGCTGAGTCTACACCTGATAATGTGGAAATCATGTCCCTGAAGGTGTTCGGAAAGAGCACGAACGGTACAACAGAGGACATCAATATGGCGGTAGAATATGCCGTAGACAATGGTGCAGATGTTATTAATCTGTCCATATCGAGTCCTCATCATGAGATCATTGATTCCATGGAAGAGTACTATCCGAACCTCATAGCAAATTATCTGCGTGAACTGGATCTGAAGCTGAAATATGCAGCGATGAAAGGTGTTATTGTCTGCGCAGCATCAGGAAATAACGGCGGCGATCTGGACGAACTGTATTCATTCCCTGCATTCAGCCAGTATACTCTGGCTGTCGGAGCGATCAACAGGGAAGGAGAGAGAGCCGGATATTCAAACTACGGAAACTCTCTGGATTTCTGCGCTCCGGGTGATGACGTCCTGCTTGCAGATAATAACAGTACATCAGGGTTCAATGCGGGCGACGGGACCAGCTTTGCGGCCCCGTATATATCAGCCTGCTGTGTGTATGTGAAAATGGATGATAAGCAGGCTAACTATAAAGATGCACGTGAAAGTCTTAAGAGTGCTGCAATAGACTACGGTGCTGAAGGATGGGATAAGTATTATGGCTGGGGGATGCCTCATTTTGAGGATATGACAGAACCTGATGATCCTGAACCGGAAAACCCTGAACCTGAGAGTTCCGGAAACGGAGGACAGAGCAGTATAGCTAACCCTGCGAATTCAGCAGCGCCGGATGACAGGAGCGTAACAACAATAACTGTAAACAGCAAAACCGTAAGTACCGCTGCAGTGAGGACCGCAATAGAAAGGGCCGGGGGTACTCCTGAAGGTATCAAAGAAATAGTGATCGGCAGAAAAGTCAGGAGAATCAGGAAGGCGGCATTCAAAGGCACGTGTGCTGGAACCCTGACCGTTAAATCAAAGAAGCTGAAAGCCGGATCGGTCAGAAAATCTCTGAAAGGGTCAAAGATAAAGAACGTAAAGATAAAAGTGTCCGGAAAGAAAAAGACCAACAGGAAATACCAGAATAAATACAGAAAGATATTCACAAAGAAGAATACAGGGCGTAAGGTCCGGGTGAAATGACAGCATATGCGGCAGCTGAAAACAGGCTGCCGCATTTTGTGAAATAATTATTTTTTATTACCTGTGTTTCGGTATAGAAAACCCCGATTAATATAAGACCTTAGCCAGGAGTACAATTATTCTGCGTTATCTGAGGTGCATTTATTACTATATGAATATTAGTTATATATTGCAGCAGACAGAAATGCATAATATTGAAAGGAGTTTGATCTTGATGAGAGAAAACAGGTTATGGAGAAAAATTTGCGCCCATGTGCTTTCGGTATTTATGATACTGAGCATGGTGGGAACGGCACTTCCGGGTATCGGTGTGCTTCCCGCTGAGGAGGCGTACGCTGCGGCAGCAGGCATCAGCACCGCAACAAAAGGCCAGATGGTAAACCTTGGGCCTACAATGGCACCGGATGGGTATAACTGCAGTGGAGCTGCAAGCCAGTGGACTGTGCTTGATGTTCAGGACGCGGAGGGAAACAGCACAACTGACCCTGCACAGGCTGCCCGTGTACTGATGATTACAAAGGATGTCTGGATGAGCTATGACGATTACACAGGTGAAGACCTGGGAGTTGCGTTTGCTGATCTGGATAAGTGGTGTGAAGGTTTTTATGCAGATGTACTGAATAGTGATGCACGCATTGCATCAGCTGATGGAAAGCATGCATTCTGCCTCACAAAAGATCAGGTAAATTCCATGCTTACTGATAACAACGCAAGGGCAGCGGCATCAGGCAACGAGTGGTGGACAGCTACTAATATCGGAACGAGCAATGCATGGATCGTTAAGGGCGATGGTTCGTTTGGAGCCAAACAGATGACTCTGGAGTGCAATGTAAGACCTGCGGTATATCTGGATCTTACAAAGGTCACATGCTCAAAATATTTCAAGGCATGGAACCTATATGACAAACACGACTTCGGAAAGTGGACTAAAAAGGATGATGAAAAGCATCAGAGAACATGCTCCAGAGACGGTTTTGTTGAGGAAGCTGACCACACATGGGACGAAGGCGTTGTTGCTGACGGCGTAAAAACTTATACCTGCGCGGATTGCGGAGCTACTAAGACAGAGGAAGTTGCTCCTGAGAAGCCTGCAATCGAGACAATAGATATTGATGATTTTACTTACGTATACATGTCAGGTGCGGTCCAGCCGGCAGCAGACGGGGTTTATGCATGGGTCATCGAGTTCCCTGAAGGCGCAGCTACATCAGAGATAACTGATGCTGACTTCAAGATGCAGATGAAGACTGCAGATTCAGACTGGGCTGACAGCAGTGATGCATCCGCACATTTCGATTTCAATGAAAACGGTGCATGGGTCGTCGGAACAGTAGCTGACAACACTGAAGCTGTTGAGAAGCAGTGGAGATTTGTCTATACCGGCGGTGGAGCTGAATGCCCTGCTATTACACAGGAAGCTGCAGAGACGACAGATCCGCTGGAAGAAGCAAAGGCAGCTGCTAAATCAGAACTTGATAACATCAATACTTCAGATTACAGCGGTGAAGAAAAAGCAGCTGTAGAAGCAGCGATCAGCAAAGCTCTTGAGGACATTGAAGCTGCAGAGACAGTTGATGCGGTAAATGATGCTCTCGAAACAGCTAAGGCTGCAGTTCAGGAACAGAAGACAAATGCTCAGAAAGCTGAAGATGCGGAGAAGGCTGCAAATGAGGCTAAGACGGCGGCAGATACAGCAGCTGCAGCAGCGGCTGAAAGCAAGGCGGCTGCGGAAGAGGCTGCAAAGACACCTGGACAGGCAGCAGTAGACGCAGCTGAGAAGGCTAAGAAAGATGCGGACGCAGCCAAGGAGGCAGCAGACGCTTATAAGGAAGCAGCTGAAGCATATGCTGATGCAGCTGAACTTGCTTACGGTGAAACAGCAAAGAAGACCGAGGATGCTAAGAAGGCGGCAGCTGATGCGGCAACAGCAGCAGAAGCGGCTGCTCAGGCAGCGACTGATGCGGCTAAGGCAGTGGAAACAGCTAAGTCAGATAAGGCAAAGGCAGATGAAGGCGCTTCATCTGCAGCTGCTGAAGCAAAGGCAAAGGCCATAACTTCAGTAACTGTAAATGCCAAGAAGGTCAACACTAAAGCAGTGGAAGCGGCTGTCACGGCTGCAGGCGGAAAGACAGAGTATGTCACTGAGATCGTACTCGGAAAGAACGTTAAGAAGATCAGTAAGAATACATTCAAGGGAACAAATGTTAATACTCTTGTTGTAAAGAGCAAGAAGCTCAGCAAGAAATCCGTAAAAGGTTCACTCAAGGGTTCAAAGATCAAGAACGTTCAGGTCAAGGTCGGCAAGAAGAAGGTCAACAAGAAATATGTCAAGAAGTATAAGAAGATCTTCACCAAGAAGAATGCAGGAAAGAAGGTAAAGATCCGCTAATAATCCGGGACCATATGAACTGCTGAACGGAAAGCCGGCAACTGAAAAAGCGATAAAGAGGTCACTTCGGTGGCCTCTTTTTTCGTTTACGGAATCTCATTATAGGATTTTTTAATGCGACCATATATTTGGACAGCTGAATTCGGGTAAAAAGGCGGGAAAGCCTTGAAAAATCAACATAATAAAGGATTGAAATATACTCATTGTACTGTATAAAAGACTTCTATTTTTTATATTGTTTATCATCAGTTACTATTAATTTGAATTATTGCGCATTTTACCATATCGCAAATCAGACTTAACGAGAATTATTAAATAAAAGGAGATATTTGATGATCAACAGTAAGAAAAGGTTCATCAACGCACTTACATCACTGATGCTGACACTGGCACTCATTCTGTCGGGAATCAGTGCGGATGCACAGCCTGCTTATGCAGAGGACGGATCATCCGCTGCGGCAATAAGTGAGATCTGGGTAGTGCCTGAAGTAATAAGCGGAGCAAGACAGCCTGCAAGCGGCGGACTGTTTGCCTGGGTCACTTTTGACTATTCCTATTATGGCAATCAGCTTGCTGATGATCTTAATGCTGATGATTTTACCCTGCAGATGAAGACACAGGGAAGTGACTGGGAAGATGTCTCCGGCAAAAACATAGCAATAATGGGCGGCGAGGAATACTATATCGCTTCTTTCGAGGCCATTATTGCGGCAAGGGTTCCGGAGAACAAGGATCCGTTCATAAAGAAATGGCGTGTCGTATACAGACCGGAAGGTGCAGAACAGGGAATCGAGAGTGAAATAATCGTACAGGCTGCAGCACTTGAGGAGACTGATGACGTAAAAGCATTCTGCAAGGAGTACTGCGCAGACTTCACAGTCGAGCAGGTGCCTTGGAGCTATGAAGAATATCAGCAGGATCACATTCCGCCTGTATTTGTGGCATATGTATATCCGGATGTTACTACCACCTACAGTGACCCGGGCCTTGCAAGAACTGAAGGCACCAGTCACAGGATCGTCCTTCCGAATATAGGCAGCTGGGACTACGAAAACGGCCAGGGCTTTGGACGTGAAGACCTGCAGACTGTAGAGACAGACATCCGCCTCGGGGATACAGGTGAAGACAATGGAGGAATTGCAGGGCTTGTAGATACATGGAAAGCATACAGGGATGGCAACATGGAATACGGCTATTTTGATGAGTGGCCGGGCATGCAGGAAATTCCTGAAGCAGAGGATCTGTACAACAAGCTGGCATCTACAGTATGTGTCACAGACGAGAATGCTGATGAATACCTGTCATATGTCATCGACGGCACTAATGTTTTCTGGGTAAGCGGTGCAAGCACGCAGGAGGCTGCAGACAATGGCGTCACGGATCACATCCTTGTTGTCGTCCGTGATCTGGAATCATACGGAACATCAAAACATGACTGGAGCAGCGAGCCTGAATGGACATGGGCGGGCAGTGACGAGTCAGGATATACCGCCGCTATTGCAACTTTCAAATGCGCCAACCATGAGGGCCATGTAAGCAGAGCTGCTGCTGTAGTGAGAAGTACGGATGACGGAGAGACGATTACGTATACCGCTAAGGCTGTTTTCAACGGCAAGACATATAAGGACACAAAGAAAGTTGAAATAAAGGAAGAGCCCGAAGAACCTCTGCCGGTACCATCTGCTGCTGAACAGGCATCGAAGTCTGCAGCAACGGCAGCTGCAACTGTATCTGTCAATTCATCGACTGTGAATGCTTCTGTGATAAAGAACGCGATACAGGCTGCCGGAGGAAGTGCAGACACCCTTGTGATCGGCAAAAAAGTGAAAAAGATAAGCAAAGGCGCACTTAAAGGCACCGGTGTTAAGACCCTTATCGTTAAAAGTAAGAAGCTTAAGAAGAAGACCGTAAAGGGGTCTTTGAAAAAGTCATCTGTAAAGACCGTGAAAGTGCAGATTGGCAGTAAGAAGGTCAACAGGAAATACGTTAAGAAATATAAGAAGATTTTCACAAAGAAGAATGCCGGCAGGAAGGTAAAAGTAAAGTAGAGGGGACAGTCGAATGAAAAATAAACTCAAACACTTTTCAGGAATAATAGTGACTCTCGCGCTTGCATTAGTTCTGGGCGCGGCAACCTTTGTGATGCCTGAAACTGTTCATGCGGCAGGTGAAATCGAAACAGTGACCATTGGCAGCGAGAGTGAAAAATCTGACTGGCTGCCTCATCGTACAAGCTGGAAATACAGCAGGACTCAGATAGTCTACGATGCTGATGCTATAGGCAAGGACGGACAGATCGTGTCTCTGGCGTATAACGTGGCATCGCCTTCGTCCGGATACAGACTCTCAGGCATGAGGATATGGATGGGATATACCGATCAGGACAGCTTTGATTACAACAGCAAAGTCAGTGACCTTCTGAGGGAACCTGATGTAATCCAGGTATATGACGGCAGACCTGACATCGGTAATACTACAGGCTGGCAGACGATCGATCTGGATGAACCTTTTGAATACGATCACAATAATGGGAATCTCGTTATTGTGACAAGCGTATCTGTGGCGCAGAAAGGTGACAGCCCGCTTGAATACTACTGTACGGTATATGGAAATGGTTTTGACAGAAATAGTATCAAAGCACTTGAAGTCGATTCAGATGATGATTTTTCAGTAACGGAACTTACATACTCCGGAGGCGGGCCTGTAAGAATCAGAAGCTCCATTCCGGATATCATGCTGAGCTTCGATACTTCATCGGGCGGTGAAGCGGCATCCTGCGAAGTAAGCTTTGACACGGACGGCGGCACACCGGTTCCGGAGACACAGGTCATCAGCAGGGGCGGCAAGGTGGTCAGACCGGAAGATCCGACCAGAGAAGGCTATAAATTTACTGGATGGCACAAAGGTGACAATGAATACAATTTCGATTCGCGGGTCAGCTCATCGTTCACGCTGAAGGCAGGGTGGACCAGGGTGCATACCATCAGGTTCCTCGGATGGAATGAAGAAGAGCTTCAGACATCTCAGGTCGATGACGGAGTTATGCCTGAGTACACCGGAGAGACTCCGGTCAGACCGGATGAGGGCGGCAAAGAGTATCTGTTCGCAGGATGGGATCCGGCCATAAAAGAGGCAGACAGTGATCAGACCTACACAGCAGTATTCATTGATAAGTCAGAGCTGGCTGACAAGACCGAACTGAATGCTGCCATCAAGAGTGCAACTGATGCGAGGACCGGCGTGAAAACTTCGACAAACGGGAAGGATGTCGGTAAAAATTTCGAATATGTTTCGGAAGCACAGTGGCAGGCGTATGACGATGCGCTCAAGGAAGCACAGGCTGTAGCGGATGACCCGTATGCAAAGCAGCCGGCAGTAGATAAAGCGGTATCAGACCTCGAAGCAGCAAAGACTGCGTTCCTGGATGCAAAGAAAAAAGGCACCAAGACTCTCTCGGAGATCACAGACATAGTTATCAGCAGGAACTCCGGACGTCAGCAGCCTGCTGTCGGAGGCTCGTACGAGTGGAAAGTCACCTTTGCTGAAGGAACAGATCTCAGCAGGGGCATAGTTACTGACGATGACTTCCAGATCCAGAGAAAGCCTTCGGGCCAGGCGTGGAAGAACAGTAAGTGCCCGTATGTCAGCTTCAGTCCTTCCGAACTCAAGGAAGAAAAGAATATCGGCTATCTGACGGGCATGGCTATCCCGGATAACACCAAGGAAGGAGATACGACCAATCTCTGGAGATTTATCTATGCGGGAGACAGCTCTGAATGTCCAGTCATCACACAGGACGGCTTTTCCAGCATGGACAAGACTGCGCTGGAAGCTGCAATAAAGGATGCGCAGGACGCACAGAAGGATGTGAAAGTCTCTGCGGACGGCTGGGACGTCAGCCCAAGCGAGCTCTTTGTCACACCTGATGAAATGAAAGCGCTGAAAGATGCCGTCGAAGCTGCTCAGGCAGTGGCTGAAAGCGACAGGGTAACACAGGCTGAGATAGACAAGGCGGTATCAGACCTTAACGCAGCTGTTCAGACCTTTGTTGCGGCTAAGAAGGGCGGCAACGGTGCGGATGAGCCGGAAGGATATTCACATGATGACTACAGGCTCATCTATGATACACAGAAGGTCGGACTGCCTGACATCCCTGTGAGGGTATATACGGAAAGCGGAGACGGCAATGACAGTCCGGAGTGGTTCACTGAGAAGCCGCTTGCGTTTGAATTCTATGATACTACTTCTCAGGAGAGCGCAGGAGTATTCAAAACAACAGAAGGCACATACACCGATGAAAACGGTGATGCGCATCAGGCGCAGATTCTCTCAGGTGTCAGACTGATCCGCGGACACAGATACATAGTATCGGTACACGAGACCGATTACATGATTCCGGCATACTACACCGTCACAATAGCTGATGACGGCACGGGCAATCCGAATACATATACCGCCAACATGGCGAACTATTACATAAGTCTTGGCGAAGACGGCGGGAAGCCTGAGAACATCAAAACCGGAGAAGAATTCAGATATCTTGATGTGGCAAAGCGTACATCAGAGCTTGATGAAGCGATTGACGGCAAACGCGTAAATGTCAGGATTCCGGTGTATTACACACAGAACGGATCATCTGACACAATCATTTCGGCGATTTCCGGCGCGATCATCAAATTCACAAGTCCGGAAGAGTCTCTGTATGCTACAAGTGACTCTTCGGGTCAGGTAAGCGTTTCGCTCATAGAGGATGCGAATTATATGGTGCAGATCGTTGACGATTCCGGCGCACTGGCAATGATTCCGTTCCCGCTGACAGTAAAGGACCATGCGGAGAACGGCTGGCCGAAGTCGATTTACAACCATTTCAGCTGCGGATCTGTTCAGGGCCTGTATGTGGTGGACAAGCAGAACGAGCATGCATATGACACTTCCCTGAAATCCATTTCAGGAAAGACTTCCGTGACCGGAATGAACTTCCTGAATACCAGCGAGACCAATGCAGACCGTTACTTCATCAATGACAGGCAGATGGACAACAGCACTGTCAAGGGACTGGACGGCTGGGACTACGAGGTGTTCAGGGTCGAAGCTGTTAACATGTTCCGTACAGAGCTGTCAAAGCTGGCTGCCGGAACCTATGAGATAACACGCGAACTGCCTGCCGGCAGAGATGTTGAGAGAGTCTGCTACATCAACAAGAAGGGCAGCCTTAAGAGCCTTAAGTTCAGACAGGACGGAAACAAGGTCACCTTTACAATGAGCACGCTCTCGATGTATCCGAACGTGATCGTATATAAGGCAGCTGCGCCGAAGCAGGAATCTGCTGCAGGCTCATCGCAGGCAGAATTGAATACAAAGACGGTTACCGCAGCCTCTGTCAGAGAAGCTATAAAGGCAGCCGGCGGAAATGCAAATGTTACTCAGTTCGTGATCGGCAGAAATGTCAAAAAGATCAGCAAAGGAGCCTTTAAGAATACCGGCATCAGGACCCTTGTGGTAAAGAGCAAAAAGCTCAAAAAGAAATCCGTCAGGGGCTCACTCAAGGGATCAAGCGTAAAGACCGTCAAGGTCAAGGTCGGCAAAGCCGGAACCAATAAAAAATACGTAAAGAAATATAAAAAGATATTTACGAAGAAGAACGCAGGTAAAAAGGTCAAAGTGAAACGCTGATCCGGGGGAGAAAGATGAGGGAACACCTGATATCTCAATTGAAAAAACGCCTTTGTGCGGCAGTGTTCCTTGCCGTTGTTCTGATTCTTGCCGGAATGCTGCATCCTGCCGGCGTAAGTGCTGAAGATACCGGGATACCGGATGGGTACGAAGGAATCACATTCGGACCTCCTCATACGAGACTGAGAAATGTTTTTGGCACTGAGACCATAGATGTTTCCGGTATCAGAGTTGTTGTGGAACAGACCGATGAGGCAGGAAATATTACAAAGACCGACCCTGAGGAAGTGATAAGCTTCCGGATATTCAACACAACGACGCAGGAAGATGAGTTCGGCGGACTTGTCGAGACTGTTATGGATGAAGACGGCAGATCATATCTGCCGGACCTCAGCCTGAAGAAGGACCATGACTACATTATTTCTGCAGAAGACCGGAATTACCGCAATAAACGTGATGCACGGTATCCCGCAATGAGCAAGACATACGTGCAGATACGCCAGGGAGACGCAGTCACTGCGACAGAAGGTCCCGGAGCTTACAACTATATGATTTTCAATTCTCTGAAGTATAACAGGCTCAGAGAAATTTCCGTGGAGCGCAGGGACAGCGTCTGTGCTGACCCTTACACAGACAACCTTTATGATACCGGCAGCACTATCAGGGTCAGATATAAAGGCAGTGCCAGAGCCGGAGTCAGATTCAGACTGGTCAGCGAAGATGAGACGATCGAGACAACATCAGGATCAGGCGGAGTCTTCAGTGCAAAGCTCAGAGAAGGCGTGTCCTACATGGTCTATGTGGACAGTGATAAATATTCTATCGATCCATTCCCGATAATCGTGAAGGACAAGAGTGACACCGGGGAGGGCCTGTACTGTTTCAATCACAGCACCTGTGTAATGGTCGATACCATTAATCTTTACGACAAGGGCAATACGGATTTTGACGGTATGAGCCGGAACACATCGGCAGACAGTCTGAAGAAGAGGTCCACCGTAACAGGGATGAACTTCAGAAATCTGCAGATCGTTGACAGAATACTCGACGAAAGGGTGGATGAGCTTGCCGGAAAGGATTATCAGGTTGTGAGCTTCAGCGCTGTAACTCCGACACGCTGGGAGATATCGAAGCTTGCCGGCATGAACTTCGGGATCACATGGAGGGGATGCGGCGGCAAACTGGTGAGCCATTTATATGTCATGAATGACAATGGCACTCCGGAAGAAATCGCTTTCAGCCAGACATCCGGTGACAATGTAAGCTTTACCATGGACAGCCTGTCACTTCACCCTGCGGTAATAGAGTACGACAGCAGCAGGACATATGCTGATAAGGTCGCAGAGGAACAGGCTGCACAGAGAAAGGCGGCAGAGGAACAGGCTGCCCGGGAGAGAATGGCCCGGGAGGCTGCATGGAGAGGGACAATAGACAGAAAGCTGCCTGCACCGAAGATAATAAAGCCGAAAAGTGCCGGAAAGAGCATGACTGTCAGATGGAAAAAGCTCTCAAAGAAGCAGCTGAAGAAAGCCGGCGGCATCAGGATCGAAGTTCAGTACAGCCTTAATAAGCGCTTCCCGATGGAGAAGACGAAGAGCAAATACCTGAGTAAAAAGAAAACTTCAGTAAAGATCAGGTCGCTCAAATCCCGTAAGACCTATTATGTGCGCGTCAGAACTTACAGGGGGACGGGCACTGCGAAGAAGGTTTCAAAGTGGTCAAAGGTGAAGAAGATAAAGGTGAAATAATAATCTTACCTCGATACTATTCAGAAGGTAATACAGAATAGGATGGAGAAAAACTATTATGAATAACAACGTCATACAAAAGAAAAAGACAGCAATCTCTCTGCTGCTGACGACAGCACTTGTGCTTGGTTCGTTCACATTTTTGCCTGGCAAAGCTTATGCAGCGAGTGCATCGGATATAGCGGTAGATGATTATATTGATATCGGCAAGACAGATGCTCCGGGATATACCGGAACCCCGCACTGGCGTGTCATTGACAAGGCTGAAGACGGCAGCATGCTGCTGATGTCTGAATACCTGTGGACAGGGAACGGCTCGGATGCATCCTTTAAGCCGCGATTCATTAACGACACAAGCGGAGCGGGAGCTGCGAAAGTAATAAACGATCAGGTTGTATACTGGCGCGGAACTGACGCTGAGATATGGTGCGATAATTTTGAAGAGGCAGTTCTCGGTGATGCTGCCGGGCTTACCGTCAGACCGACAACAAAGAAGGTAGATGCTGCGTTCATTTACGAAACCACTATTTATGGCGATAACAATAAGAAGGTAGCATTCGCTGCAACTGATCCGATGAATTCTGTTCTGTATGAGAATGATGTTTTCTTCCTTTCAGCGGAGGAGGCTGCAAAATATATTCCGGATCCGGAAAAGCGAAAAGCGCATCTGCCGGACAGTGAAGAGTGTATACAGTGGCTGCTTCGCTCATCGCCGGAAACTCCTGCAAACTGGGCAAGCGAGGTAAAGCCTGATGGTGAGCTGACATCTGTAAGAGCTAACACCGGAAGAGCAGCCCGTCCGGTATTCTGGGCTGAGTTCGATGAGGATGTAGACTTTGTTGAAACAACAGATGAATCAGGCGCAAGAACCTGGACTGTCAGTGAGGAGCAGATCGAGCCTGAAGATACTGCAGTAGCCGAGGTTGTTGATAAGATCAATGCTCTTCCGGCTGCTGACAAGGTAACTACAGCTGACAAGGAAAAGATCGAAGAGGCAAGAAAAGCGTATGACGCTCTGACCGACGAGCAGAAAGCTGATATCGACGATGAAACTCTAGCTAAGCTGACAGAGGCCGAAAAGGCACTTGCCGAGGCACAGAAGGCAGAGGAAAAGGCAGCTGGAGAAAAGGCTGCTGCCCAGAAAGCTGCAGAAGAGAAGGCTAAAGCCACAACTTCAGTAACTGTGAATGCCAGGACTGTAAACGACAGGACTGTAAACGATGCAATTGCAGCTGCAGGCGGAAAGACCGAGTATGTAACAGAAATCGTTATAGGCAAGGGCGTTAAGAAAATCAGCAGGAATGCATTCAAGGGCACTAAGGTAAATACCCTGATCGTAAAGAGCAAAAAGCTCACAAAGAAATCCGTAAAGGGTTCTCTCAAAGGCTCAGTCGTAAAGACTGTAAAGGTCAAGGTCGGCAAAGCCAAAGCCAACAAGGAATATGTAAAAAAGTATAAGAAGATTTTTACTAAGAAGAACGCAGGCAGGAAAGTAAAAGTCAGGAAATAAAAACGTGAAAAGACATATAAACCGGTTATTCTGCTTATTAATAACGATTTCACTGATACTGCCGTTTTCCGGGGCCTCATTTGCAGAAGCTGCGGAAGACTGCAGGATTCAGCGCGCCTCAGATCTTGAGGAATACATCGATGCGACAGCACCGGCTGATGATCCGGATCCGGTATTCGGAGCGAAGCGGATAAAGGTCAAAGCCGTGCTGGATTCATTCGAGGGTGCAGCATGTGGCGTCAGCTATGACGGAAACACTCTGCTCAGCTTCGATACAGTTGAGGAAACTGAAGCGGCTTATGATGTTCTCTGCGAGAAATACGGCGAAGAAAATGTAATCATAGACATCCCGCTTATGCGCGCTGACTCAGCATCAGGGCCGTGGGGCTGGGGGACTGAGTACATGAACTTCGATGATGAGATGAAGAGGCGGAGCAGAAGGAGCGGACAGAGTACCGGAAAAGTCACGGTTGCGGTAATCGACTCGGGCATCAATCTTTCGCATGATATATTCAGCGGCACGCAGATATCACCGGCATCGAAGGATCTGCTCAACTCATCTTCAGGTCTTGCAGATGAGGAAGGCCACGGAACCAGCGTTGCAGGCATAGTAGCGGAATCCACTCCGTCTGATGTAGAGCTGATGATCCTCAAAACGTACACGGACGGAAGCAGCATAAGCATGGAGACTGTAAGTCAGGCGATAAGGTATTCGGCTGATGAAGGTGCTGATGTCATCAATCTTTCGATGACTGTCTCACTGAAAAATGCGAAAGAGAGCAGCCCGGCTCTTGCTGCAGAGATGGAGAAAAGCGTCGACGATATGGAGGAGCAGCTTAAGTATGCCCGCGAAAAAGGGGCGATAATAGTAGCTTCCGCAGGAAACGACGGCAGGAATATGGACGAGCTAATCTCGTTCCCGGCAGTAAGTGACAACACTATCGCTGTCGGATCCATAAACAGGAAAGGTGAGTGGTCATTCTTCTCCAACTATGGCAGCAAGGTTGACTTCTGCGCTCCGGGCGAAGAGCTGTATGTAGCGGCAAACACCGGGCAGCAGATTTATACACCGACGCTGCAGCCGAATAAATGTTCCGGAACAAGCTTTTCCGCTCCGTATATCGCGGCCTGCTGTGCCATGGTAAAACTGGACGATGCAGATTCCGGCAATCAGGAGGCCATCGAACTTCTGAAGAATAAGTGTATTGACTACGGCGATCCCGGCCGCGATGATAAGTACGGCTGGGGCATGCCTAAGTATGAGGATTATACTGAGCCTGCAGCTGATACAGACGATGCGGCTGCACGTGAAGCAAGGGAACGGAGTGCAGCTGAGGCGCGGGCAAAGTCCACCAGATCGGTCACAGTCAATACCGGAACGGTCAGCGCAAAGGCAGTAAAAGCAGCTGTTGCGGCAGCAGGAGGAAGGACAGAATATGTCACCGAGATAGTACTCGGCAGGAACGTTAAGAAGATCAGCAGGAGCGCGTTCAAGGGAACTGAAGTAAATACCCTGATTGTAAAGAGCAAAAAGCTCACAAAGAAATCCGTAAAAGGTTCACTAAAAGGCTCGAAGATCAGGGCCGTAAAGGTTAAGATCGGAAAGAAAAAAACCAATAAAAGATACGTAAAGAAGTATAAGACGTTTTTCACAAAGAAGAATGCGGGAAGAAAGGTTAGTGTAAAGAAATGAACTAAATCCTGCAAGATCAGAAAGACTTGTATTGATTGATTGTATATCTGTCTGTTTCTGATAGGACTTATCAATTGTTACCCTCTTCCGCAATTATCTACTATTAACATAGATGAGGTTTTGCTGCTGTGTTTAACGATTTAGGCAACAGGTCTGTTAAAAGCTGAAATTAAGATTTTAATAGTACCGGTACTAATTTTTGGTTCATAAAGCAAGTTTATGCTTAATGATATATTTCAACTTATAACTATTAACAAGGAGGTATTTATGAAGCAAGGAATAAACCGATTGCTTGCATTTGTCCTCTCCTTTGCGATGGTGCTGACCGGATTCACCTTTTTAGGTGGAAGTATAGCGGTCAATGCAGCAGATGGGGACAAACCTGAGATTGGAGATGTATACATTCTCAGCGCAAATGAGCAGCCAGCAAAGGATGGCTCATACAAATGGGCGTTTTTCGGTGTTGATGACACTGTAGACTGGTCGGGTGTCACCAGTGCTGATTTTGGCATGGAGCTGAAAGTCGGTGACGGAGACTGGACAACTACTACAGATGCGTCTGTAACACTTGAAACATCAGATGATTATGACGGAGTTATAACTGCTACTGTTCCGGATAATACAGATTCAGTGGTTAAGCAATGGAGATTCACATATTCAGGTGGAATTATTGACTATAACGATGAGCCTATAGATGCACCTGCCATTACGCAGGCTGCAGGTGAGGCAACGGCTAATGCTAAACCTGCAACAGTATATATGTTCCGCGGTGACGGAGTGGAAGAGTTCCAGAAAGCAAGCGGTGGCACATATAAATGGATTGCACAAAATGAAGACTATGAGATCATTTACGGGGACAATTATAAGCCGATGATTGAACTCGTAGATGAGAATGATTTCCAGATGCAGATGAAAGATGTATCTGCTGAAAAATGGGATGATGTTGATGCAAAACTTTCATTTGCAAAATATGTCGATGCGGATGGGGAAGAAGATCCTGAAAAGGTAGAGATTACAGCTGAAATACCTGAGAACACAGATGATTACGATAAACAGTGGGTTCTCTATTACAAGCATTCTGAATACTCAACACAGGTTGAGTCGTGCTCATCGATCACAATCACCCAGATGAAGCCTGAGGGACAGCCTGTGGTTACTTTTGATGCAGCAGGCGGGACGGTTGAACCTGCAAGTGCAGAGACAGTAGACGGCAAGCTTTCAAGCCTGCCGGAAGCAACAAGAGAAGGCTTTGCATTCCTCGGCTGGTTCACAGAAGAAGAAGGCGGAGATGCAGTAACAACAGAGACTGTTTTCGCGGAGAATGCTACTGTATATGCACATTGGCTCGACGCATCCGAATGGGAAGCAACAGACTTCACATATGGAGCATGGACATGGGGTGCAAAAGATGGACTTTACTGTGCATCTAATACATCAGACATCATTGCGCCTGAACTTTGGGTAGTTACAGGACTCAGTGACAGCGGAAAAGCGAAACTGAAAGCAGGCAATACAAAGCTTGTTATACCGGCAGCAGATTCAAAAGGCAAAAAAGTTCAGGGAGTAGGCAGTTCTGCATTCTACTACAGGTCAGCATTACAGCCGGAAGGGCTTCCGAAGCTCACAGAAGTTGTCTTCCCGGAGGTAGACAGAGTACCGATGGAAAAACCTGAATGGAATGTGAATAACACAGAGGATAGAGGAGATTTCTTCATCGGAGCATCAGCATTCCTTGGCAATGATATAGAAAAAGTTGACTTCGCTGACGGCGTAGTTTATATCGGAGGAAGTGCCTTCAATACAAACAAACTTAAAGAGATCACTTTCCCGGTCAGTATTTCTTATATAGGATCACAGGCATTTGCGAAGAACAGTGAGCTGGCAACGCTGAATTTCCCGGATAAGACGGATCTGGAACTGCAGGTAGATGCAGGAACATTCGGATTGAGTGTGATTGAGGCTGTTCAGATGCCGCCAACACTGACAAAGCTAAATCAGAATGCATTTATGAAGGCTAAAGGTCAGCCGATAGTAGAAATTACTATCGACGGAAAGATCGGCCCATATGTTGCGACATCTAAGTATCATAATGTGACAAAGATATCACATACGATTACCTTCGATGCAGGAGAAGGAACAACTGAAACTACAAGTGCAGAAACATTTAAGAATAAACTGGAAGTTCTGCCTGAAGCAACAAGAGAAGGCACTGTTCTCCTCGGCTGGTTCACAGAAGAAGAAGGCGGAGATGCAGTAACAACAGAGACTGTTTTCGCAGAGAATGCTACTGTTTACGCACATTGGGATGAGAGCTTAATTGATGTTACTGAAAAGATC
>CACYDX010000001.1 GCA_902773255.1 Oscillospiraceae bacterium | reverse complement strand
TGCCGAGGGAACAGAATTCGTGCAGGGAGGCGTCGAACTCGAAGCGGCCCCTCACAAAGCTCGTGGCACAGCCGCCGGGCATATTGTGCTGCTCGAGAAGGAGGATCTTTTTCCCGGCCGTGGCAAGACTCAGCGCCGCGGAAAGTCCGCCTGTGCCGGAGCCTATCACGACCGCGTCAAATTTGCTCATATGCATTCTTCCTTTCTTTTAAATTTCCGTTTTTGAGCATAAACCTATTCTATCTGATTTTTCTTTCCGGCACAAGTTCCGTATTGAAATCAAGGCGGGTTTTTCATGCTCCAATGAATGGATAGTTTTAAATAGATGATGGGGTCAGGGATCCCGCACGGACACCCGTGAAAGAATAAGAAAAGAACCCGGTTTCATTCCGGTCTGATTGACTTTTAAACGATATTTTTCTATAGTATCAGATGAAATCCTGCGAAATACGGAATAAAGGTTTCAGAACAATGAGCTTGATAACAAGAGATGACCAGGGTGCTTATCACTGGACGGCAAAGATCGACGCCGGGTATGAGCAGAAGACCTTCAGGATAGTCTTTGGCGTTGTGGGCGGGATATGCGCGCTTTTTATTATCATGAGCCTGACGATGGGCGGCGATATGATGCTGCCGGTGCTTCTTTCATGCGCAGGCGCGCTGGCTGTGGCAGGCGGAGTATGCTGGCTTTTCAAACGCAACGCCGGAAACCGGAACCAGAGCTATATCATGACCGACAGCCACATCATGTTCTGCATGCCGAGAGCGAACAACGCCTTTGCCTTCAGCAGCACGAGGAAGGCAATGGTATATACCTCGCGCAACATGATAGAGCTCTACCAGCCTATGGCCTCGGGCCCTATATTCGTGGCCCACGAGGATTTCGGTTTCGTAAGAGACTATATCCTGCAGCGGATACCGGCAGATGCAAGAATCGAATACGTTTGATAAAGGATCTCAGAGAGACTCAACGAAGTGTCATTCCGAACGCAGTGAGGAATCTCTTAGCTAAGAGATCCTTCACCTTCGTTCAGGATGACAGACAGAATCAGGAGGTATGATCAGATGAGGATAGGAACCAATACATACGGACTCGGAGCCGCTTTAAGGGATGATCTCGATGCAACGCTCGCTTCGCTGAAAGCATCGGGCATCACTTCCATCGAACCATGCATACTTTTCCAGACCGGCCTTGAAGGCGCGATAATGAGCTATATAAAGAAAAAAGAGCCTGAAAAAGGCGGCATCTTCCCCTCCGCCGTCGGCGAACTGCTGATCAGGAGATTCAGGGCCGAGGGCTTCACGGTAAAAGCGATACACGTTATGGGCGTAAACTGGAAGCGCGGGAATTACATCCCCGTACTGCGCTTCTGCAAGGATAACAAGATCAAATACGCCGTGGTGAGCTTTATGGAAGGCTCCGTGGGCAATATCCGCGAGCTGCTGCCCGTGATAAAAGAGGCGGGAAACAAATTCAGCAAAGCCGGCATGCAGCTCCTTATCCATAATCACGCGCAGGAGTGGCAGGACAGCGAGGGCACGAACGTTATGCAGTATCTCGCCGACAACGCGCCGGAGATCGGCTTTGAGCTCGACGCGGGCTGGACGGAGTTTGCGGGAGTATCCAGCGTTGAGGCGATGAAGCGATTCAAAGACAGGATACCGCTCCTGCATCTGAAGGAGATACAGAAGAACGTCACCGATCTGCGCGGTCCTTTCTGCGTTGCGCCCGGAACGGGGATCCTGCCTCTGAAGGACATTCTGAAGGCGGCAGAAGCACTGCCTCTCGACGAGGACGGCATCCTCTTCGATCAGGACAACTCCGTCAGCGGCGATATCCTGGCTGATATCCGCGAAGGAGCGGAAAACCTTAAGGCTGCAGCGCTGTAACCAGCTGTCATTCTGAGCATTGCGGAGGGTCTTTCGGCCATAACAGAGAGATCCTTCGGCAAAGCCTCAGGATGACATCAAAAAAACGGCCGGAGATATTGTACTCTGTATACATACATGCTGAATTATTAACAGAGCTGTTTCCTGTCTCATTTTTCCTCTGTTACCTCTGCTTCCACAGGGCCCTCTGCTATCGGAATGCGGCGGATCTCCTTTATCCGGAAGCTCAGGTGTTTGCTGAAAGATTTACTGTAGAAAACGCCTGTTTTCAGTGATATCATAAACAGAACCGTACTTTTTCCCTTCGGCTGCGTATAAATGTTTGAAGGAAATCAAATTATATAAAAGGAGAATAACATGGACAAAAACCTGCTTAAGAAGGAGCTTCTCTCCAGACTGCCCGACGGCTGCGCACTTGACGACGATCTGCTCGACAACATAGCCGGCGGATTAGCTGTCGCTGTTAATGATCTGGCGTTCGTACAGGGCAGAGACAATGCTACCGATTCCGACCTCGCGGTCAAATCCGACAGAGACTTTTTCGGAGGTCCCGTACTGCTTGATGAAATGCCCGCCACGTTCGCATCCCTTGAAGATATGAAAAGATGGTACGCGGAAAGAGCGAAAAAAGCGGCAGCCAACAGGCCGATAAGTATCTGACAGTAAAGCAGAAAAACACGGAAAAAACGCGCTTAAGAAAGAGCTTCTCTCCAGACTGCCTGACGGCTGCTCACTTGATGACGATCTGCCCGACAGAATTGCCGGCGGACTCGCCCGCACTTATGATGCAAAGATCATACGTCCGCCTTTCCCGAAAGGCCAGCCGGGCGGCCTTGCAGACAAAGGAGATCTCGCCCTCGTCCTTTCCGACAGATACCTGCTCCCCGACAAATTTGCATCCCTTGCCGACATGGAGCAATGGTTCGCTGATAACCTTGCCTGACATAGAAAAGTACCTGTTTATGGAAGATAATAAGAAAAACCTGAAAGAGGAAGAGGCCACAAAAGTCTCCGGCGGTGTAAAGGCTGAGTCGGAGAAAGCTCCAGCCCGCAGCCTCAGACCCGGAACGAGAAAAGATCCCGATATGGAGGATCTGAAAAAATGGATCGAAGAGCAGAACGGCTCAGGCGGCGATCTTTCTGATCCCTTCGGCTTTGGAGGAGATTCCCCATTACAGTGATATCCCGGTAAACCTGCAGAAGCAGACGGATTCATCTCCGTCTGCTTCTTGTTTGGCAGTTACGCTCAAAATGCTGTTATTGCGGCGTTATCCGTGGTATACTTTCAGCATGAATGACGGAGAAGAAAGTCGATGAACAACGAGAGAACCATTACAATATTCAGAAAGAGCCTGGGGGATCTAATCCTGCGTCTGCCCGCCCCTTCCCTGCTCAGAGCCTACCCTTCGAACATGATCATGGAAGTTCTGCTGAACATAAGCGAGGTCATGAAGTGAGCCTGCTGAGCAGATCTGAAGATAAAAAGAAAGGACAGTTGAAATGAGTTCCATAAGTATCAGGTACTGCGATATAGAGAAGATCGAGACCGAGTGCATCGTGAACGCGGCAAACACTGAGCTGAAATACGGTTCAGGCGTCTGCCACGCGATATTCATCGGCGCGGGCATCCCCTCGATGACCGAGGAATGCAAAATGCTCGGTCACTGCCCCACCGGCTCGGCTGTTGTGACAAGAGCCTTTGAGCTGCCCGCAAAATGGGTGATCCACGCTGTCGGACCTCACACCTCCGAGGAAGGAGCCCTCGATCTGCTCCGCTCGGCATATATCAGCGCCATGCAGAAAGTTCAGGAACTCGATTGCCACAAGGTGACAATGCCGCTCATCAGCAGCGGAGCCTTCAATGATGCAAAGCTCCCTTACGAGCCGCTCTGGAAGGTGGCGATATCCGCGGTGAGAGATTATCAGGCGGCCTTCCCCGACTATCCGATAGATGTTCTCTTCGCCTGCCACGGTCAGGAGCAGATAGACATCGGCAACGCCGTGCTCGCCGATCCCCCGGAGATAAACCGGCTGGATGTTGAAAAGCTTCGGCAGAAGATCGTATTCTTCTGGCGGGAGGAAGGCCGCTACGGCTGCTTCAGCCAGTGGTACATTGCGCCGTTCACCATAGAGGGCATCACCTACCGGAGCTGCGAGCAGTACATGATGGCAAAGAAAGCCCTGCTCTTCAAGGACTTTGAACACTATATCCTCATCATGAACGCTGACGATCCCGCGGATGACAAGAAATACGGCAGGCTGGTGAGGAACTTTGAGAGCAAGCTGTGGCGCAGCTGCAACGCGGAGGTGATCTTCCACGCAAACCTCGCCAAGTTCTCCCAGAACCCGGAGCTTAAAGAGATCCTGCTTTCCACCGGCAGCCTCACCCTTGCAGAGGCAAGCCCCGTGGATCTCAACTACGGCATCGGCCTTGAAGCAACAGATCCCGCCGCAAAGGATCCTGCCAACTGGAAGGGCAAAAACCTCCTCGGCGAGACGCTGATGAAAGTAAGAGCCGCACTGGCGGAGAAATGATAGTTTCACATTATGTAAACCTATACGGATCAAGAAAAC